>NZ_KV833367.1:0-12600 GCF_001837635.1 Neisseria sp. HMSC070H10 | reverse complement strand
TGGGCAGTGGCAATGAAGACTTGGACCAATGGGGCTTTCATTGAGTGAAAAAGGACAAACGGATAAGGTGCCTCCTGTCGGATAGGGATACAAAGATAAAGATAAAGATAAAGATAAAGGGAAGAAAGATATGTACTTAAAAGCATTTGACGGAAAACGGAATGGGGCAGCTGTACAGAGGGGCTACTCCTTGATACAGCTGTTGGTGGTGATGCTGCTGGTTTCGATATTGGCGACGTAGGATATTAGGCCGTCTGAAAGATACTTAAGAATAGCTTTCAGACGGCCTTGTTGTAAGATGAATTTTTGATATTGGCGTACTTTTTTAAATACAGATAAAATCCCTGTTAATTATTTATAACGATATTTTTTAGGATACACAGTGCTTGCTTTGGATTATTGTCATCAAAAGGCTGCAGAAAGCCATTCCAGTTTTTTATCCGGCTTTCGTTTTTTATCGGTAGAAAAACGAAATGCGCTCACTGTTTTATATGCTTTTTGTCGCGAACTAGATGATGTGGTTGATGGCTGTACCGATCCAAATGTAGCTCAGATAACGTTGAATTGGTGGCGCAGTGATTTGGAGAAAGTGTTTAATAATGAGATGCCTGAGCATCCTGTTCATCAAGCTTTAAAAGATATTCGGGCAAGTTTTGATTTGCCGAAGAATGAATTTGAAGCTTTGATTGATGGGATGCAGATGGATTTGGAGCAGGCTCGTTATGGTAGTTTTGATGAATTAAAGCTGTATTGTCACCGTGTTGCCGGAGTAGTGGGGTGTCTTATTGCGCGGATTTTAGGTTTTTCCAATCCCCAAACTTTGGAATATGCGGACAAAATGGGCTTGGCTTTGCAGTTGACGAACATTATTCGTGATGTGGGCGAAGATGCGCGGCAGGGAAGAATTTATCTGCCGATAGAGGAAATGCAGAAATTTGATGTGCCTGCCAACGTCATCATGCAGTGTAAACCGACAGACAATTTTGCGAAATTAATGCAGTTTCAAGTGGATAGGGCGCGTGAAACTTATCGTGAGGCTATGTTGCTTTTACCGGCTGCGGATAAGAAATCGCAAAAAGTCGGTCTGATTATGGCGGCCATTTATTATGCGCTGTTGAATGAAATCGACCGTGATGGTGCGCAAAATGTTTTGACTTACAAAATTGCGATTCCTTCTCCCCGTAAAAAACGTATTGCTTTGAAAACTTGGCTGTTTGGATTTAAACCATGAATATTCGGCGTCCAAAAATTGCTGTGATTGGTGCCGGTTGGGCAGGTTTGTCTGCGGCGGTTTCCCTGATTCATCGAGCTGATATTGCTTTGTTTGAAGCCGGGAGACAGGCAGGCGGTAGGGCGCGTACCTTAGCAGGGAAAGATGATGGATTCAGCTTTTTGGATAATGGGCAGCATATTTTGTTGGGCGCGTATCATGGTGTTCAAACTTTGATGCAACATATTGGTGTTCAACCTGAATCAGCCTTTTTACGCCAGCCTTTGCAATGGTACATCCATGAGGGATTGCAGTTTCAGACGGCCTCTCTGCCTGCACCGTGGCATTTGCTTGTCGGTATCCTGCGTGCAAAAAATCTTTCTTTTTCATTGAAAATCAAATTGCTGTCGGATATGTCGGCATTGCAACATTGGGTAGGCCATCATAAAACCGATTTGACGGTTGCAAAGTGGTTGAGAACACGAAATGTTCCGCGCAGCCTACTTGGCCAATTTTGGCAACCTTTGGTTTGGGGTGCTTTAAATACGCCGTTAGAACAGGCATCGTTGCGCATTTTATGCAATGTATTGAATGATGGCGTGTGGTCTGAAAAGGCGAACAGCGATTATCTTTTGCCTAAGCAGGATTTAGGGCGGATCGTAGCCGAACCGGCTTTGGATTTCCTGCACAAGCATGGTGCAAAAATACATCTTGAAACCCGTATTACACATTTAAACCATCATATCGATGGCCGAATTGAAATCAATGGCGAAGTATTTGATGCGGTGATTTTGGCTGTTGCGCCATATCATATTGACGCGCTTTTGCCTGAAGATACGCCTGACTATATTCAGACGGCCTATCAATCGTTGCATTACCATGCGATTACTACGGTTTATTTGCGTTATGCCCAAGCAGTCAAGTTGCTTGCGCCTTTAACCGGGTTTGCTGAATGTACGGCGCAGTGGGTGCTGCATCGGGGGGCATTGGGTTTGCCGGATAATGAAGTTGCGGTCGTCATCAGCGTTTCCGATTACACCGAGGCTTGGAAGGACAAAGATTTAGCCAAGAAAATTCATGCGGACATCAAGCGGATTTGTCCGGATTTGGATAAACCCGAAGCCGTACGCATTATTACGGAAAAACGCGCGACTACGGCGGCAACGGTTGATTTTGTACAACCTGATTTCTCATGGCTGCACCATCGCCGTATTTATCCGGCCGGCGACTACCTCCATCCGCGCTATCCGGCGACCTTGGAAGCGGCGGTTCAGTCGGGTTTTGCCGCGGCTGAAAAGCTTATGCTGGATTTGCGGTTTGAATAAACTGAGGCCGTCTGAATGTTCAGACGGCCTTTTTGACTTTACAAAACTTACCAAGCCGATACAATATCTAAAACCATAAAGTTCAAGGAAAAGTCATGACGACATTAGCGGACAAAACCATCTTGGTTACCGGCGCGTCCCAAGGCTTGGGCGAGCAGGTTGCCAAAGCCTATGCGGCGGCCGGAGCGACTGTCATTTTGGTGGCGCGTCATCAAAAGCGTTTGGAAAAAGTATATGATGCCATTGTGGCTGCGGGCAGCCCAGAGCCGTTTGCCATCTGCTTTGATTTGATGAGCGCTGAGGAAAAAGAATTTAAACAGTTTGCGGAAACCATTGATGAAGCTACCGGCGGAAAATTGGATGGCGTGGTGCATTGCGCCAGCTATTTCTATGCCTTGTCGCCATTGGACTTCCAAACCGTATCGGAATGGGTCAACCAATACCGTATTAATACCGTTGCGCCTATGGGCTTGACCCGTGCGCTGTTCCCATTGTTGAAGCAATCCGAAGATGCTTCTGTGATTTTTGTTGGCGAAAGCCACGGCGAGAAACCGCAAGCCTATTGGGGCGGTTTTGGTGCCTCTAAAGCCGCGCTCAATTATTTGTGTAAAGTGGCCGCGGATGAGTGGGAACGTTTTGACAACCTGCGTGCCAATGTTTTGGTGCCGGGTGCCATCAATTCGCCACAACGTATCAAATCTCATCCGGGCGAATCGAAAAGCGAACGTAAAAACTACGAAGATGTCCTGCCGCAATTTATTTGGTGGGCAAGCCGAGAGAGCAGGGGGCGGACAGGCGAAATCGTCTATCTGTAAATATACCTGCTCAGATTGGTTTGAGAACATGAGGCCGTCTGAAATCTATATTTTCAGACGGCCTTTAACTTATTGAGTTTTTTATCTAAATAATGGTGTAGGTTTGATGTTTGACGTGTTGGTAGGCAACCGTCGGGCTGGCACAAATTTAGATGTAGTAATCTAAGTTATAGTTATATTGGATAAATATGACGGAATTTGACTTTATCAGACAATATTTGCAGCGACAAAAATCGGAAGGTTTGATTTTGGGTATAGGCGACGATGCCGCCATTATCCGCCCAAGTAGCGGATTTGATTTATGTTTTAGCGCTGATATGTTGGTCAAAGGCAGACATTTTTTTGAAGATGTCTCGCCTGAAGATTTGGCATGGAAAATGCTTGCAGTAAATTTGTCCGATATGGCTGCTATGGGTGCCAAGCCGCGGTGGGTGTTGCTCAGTGCTGCGCTGCCTGAATTGAATCAAAACTGGCTCAAACGTTTTTGCGACAGCTTTTTTGCTTTGGCCGCGCGTTTTGATACGGTGTTGATTGGTGGCGATACCACCAAAGGCGATTTGGTCTTTAATGTAACGATAGTAGGCGAAGTTCCGACAGGGCGTGCCCTGCGGCGTGATGGAGCCGAAGTCGGCGACGATATTTGGGTATCGGGCCGCTTGGGTTTGGCTGCCGCTGCTTTGAACCAACATCTGGGGCATTATCAATTGCCGTCTGAAATCATGGCGGTTTGCGATGATAAATTGCTCCGTCCGGAGCCGCGCGTTTCATTGGGGCTGGCATTGCTGCCGTTTGCCCATGCTGCGCAAGATGTTTCAGACGGCCTGGCTCAAGATGTGGGGCATATTTTGAAAGCCTCTGCTGTCGGGGCGGAAATATTTGCCGATTGTGTGCCGTCGTTGCCTGAATTAAAAAACGTTTTGCCGCGCGAGCAATGGTTGTCGGCAGTATTGGCCGGTGGCGATGACTACGAACTGATTTTTACTGCCGCTCCAGAAGACAGGGAACGCGTTTGTCAGGCGGCGGAACAAAGTGGCGTACCGGTTGCCCGAATTGGTAAAATGACTGACTCAGGCCGTCTGAATATTTTGGATGCCGAAGGCGGCGTATTGGAACTGACTTCTTTAGGATTTGATCATTTTGGCTGAACGTAAACCTACTTTTTCTTGGCTGTTGCACAAACCATTGTGTTTTTTAGGATTCGGTTTCGGCAGCGGCTTGTCGCCGGTTGCGCCGGGTACGGCCGGAACGCTGGCAGCATTACCTCTGGCTTTTGTATTGTGCTTGTTGGGCATAGACGGCTGGATATTGCTTTTATTGTGTATCGCCTTGTTTTTCTGGGGCATCCGCATTTGCGGTTATACCGAGAGGGAACTGGGCATTCAGGATTACGGCGGTATCGTTTGGGATGAAATTGTCGCGATGCTGCTGGTGCTGTCGCTGATTCCGTTTAAATGGAGCTGGTGGTTGGCGGCTTTTGTTATTTTCCGCTTGTTTGATGCGTTAAAACCCTGGCCGATCAAATGGTTTGACCAACGGATTCATGGAGGTTTAGGCATTATGCTTGATGATTTGATTGCGGCTGTAATGACCTTGATGGTCTTGGGGCTGTTTCATTGGATTGCGTGATGTATTTTAAGTGTTTCGACCCTTTGCAAAAATAGGGCGGACACGCCGGAATATCCGGTTTTAAATAAAATAAATATACGGGTGAACAATTATGAACGAAATCGAGATTAACGTGGAGCCGCGTTATATGGCCGGTCAGAGCGACGTCTATCGCGACCGCTACGCCTTCAATTATCTGATTACCATCTGCAACCGCAGCGATGAAATCATTACTTTGCGTCAGCGTTTTTGGGAAATCACCGACGGACACGGTGAGACAGAGCAAGTCGGCCATGCCGGCTTGATTGAAGAGCAACCTGTTTTGTACCCGGGCGAAGCCTATGAGTACAACAGCGGTTCGCAAATCAGCACGCCTTGGGGCAGCATCGAAGGCGCGTATGAGTTTGAAGACAGTATCGGCAAACGTTTCGTTATCGGGGTGCCGAAGCTTGAATTCAAAGCAGGCTTTACGTTGCAATAGGCCGTCTGAAAAATGAAAAACCGGAACATGGGAAATGTTCCGGTTTTGTTTTTTCAGACGGCCTTATCAGTCTTTGCAAGGCTGTACCAATACCCACGGCGCTACAACGACCGCCCACATTTCCTGCTTATCCTCTAGAAAAGTACGCGCCATATCATCGCTGACGGCACCGAATTTGCCTTGTTCCATCCATTGTTTCAATGGCGTGGCTTCATCTTCGGCAACATGGCGGGCGACGGCAATCAAATCCAAATCAGGCGCAACATAAACGGCGGCACCGCGTGCGAAGTGGGGTTGCAGCTCTTCCCATGAAATGCGGGCGGTTTCGGTATTGAGTTTTTCGTTTAAGAGTGGAATAGACATAGGACAATCATCAAATAAAAAACGGATTGTAACCGATATTCGGCCTTTTGCCCGATGCCGTCTGAAAACGAAAGAAATTTACAGGGTTAACGTTATACAGTATCATTTTAGAGTTTTAATTTCTTTCAGACGCCCTGTTGTCCGTATTCGGGCAAGGGCGGTTTTAGGCTTATGAATTCTGTATTGTTGACCGGATTGCTGCAAAGGCTGCTGATTGCGCTTGTTGCATTGGCGGCGTTGTGGGCTGTGTATTTTTGGGCGGTATCGCCATGAGTATCGTGGTGGAAAATCTGACGGTCAGCTATCAGCGCAGGCCGGTGGTGCATCATGTCGATATGGTGTTTGAAGATGGCAAGATGTGGACGATTTTCGGGCCGAACGGCGCGGGCAAATCGACCCTGCTCAAAGCCATTATGGGCTTGCAGAAGACGGATACGGGCAGCGTGCGCTATGAAAATATGGCGCGCAAGGACATTGCCTATCTGCCGCAGCAGTCGGACATTGACCGCAGCCAGCCGATGACGGTGTTTGAACTGGCGGCGATGGGGCTGTGGTATGAAATCGGCTTTTTCGGACGTGTGAACGCGGCGCAGAAAAAGCGTGTGATGGCGGCTTTGGAACGCGTGGAAATGCAGGATTTTGCCACGCGCCAAATCGCGCACTTGTCCAATGGTCAGTTTCAACGCGTGTTGTTTGCACGGATGCTGGTGCAGGATGCCAAATTTTTGCTGCTGGACGAGCCGTTTAACGCGGTGGATGCGCGGACGACTTATGCGCTGTTGGAAGTTTTGCGACAGTGTCATCAGGACGGTCAGGCTGTGATTGCCGTGTTGCATGATTACGAGCAGGTAAGGGCATATTTTGCCAACACGCTGCTTTTGGCGCGTGAAAAAGTGACTGCCGGTGCGACGGAAAATGTGTTGACCGATGAGTTTTTGGCACAGGCAAACCGAATGATGCAGAAACAGGAAGCGGCCGATTGGTGCGCGGTTTAATGGACAAGGCCGTCTGAAAGTAAGTATTTTTCAGACGGCCTCAGGCTTTCAGAGATTAAGAAAAAAGCGATAAAACATGAATTTATATGATTTGGTCGTCGCGCCGTTTGCCGAATTTGACTTTATGCGCTATGCCCTGGCGTCAATTTTCTGCCTGGCATTGAGCACGGCGCCTGTCGGTGTGTTTTTGGTGATGCGCCGCATGAGTTTGGTGGGCGACGCCTTGAGCCATGCGGTTTTGCCCGGTGCGGCCATTGGCTATATGTTTGCCGGTTTGAGTTTGCCTGCGATGAGCGTCGGCGGTTTTGCGGCCGGTTTGCTGATGGCTTTACTGGCAGGTTTGGTCAGCCGGTTTACTTCATTGAAAGAAGACGCGAACTTTGCCGCATTTTATTTGAGCAGCCTCGCCATCGGCGTGGTTTTGGTCAGCAAAAACGGCAGCAGCGTCGATTTACTGCATTTGCTGTTTGGCTCGGTGTTAGCGGTCGATATTCCGGCTTTGCAGCTGATTGCCGTTTCTGCGAGTGTCACTATTTTGCTTATGGCGGTCATGTTCCGCCCGCTGGTGTTGGAAAGCATAGACCCTTTGTTCCTCAAGGCTGTAGGCGGTAAGGGCGGCTTTTGGCATGTGTTGTTTTTGGTGCTGGTCGTGATGAATCTGGTTGCCGGTTTTCAGGCATTGGGTACGCTGATGTCGGTCGGTTTGATGATGTTGCCGGCGATTACTGCCAGACTGTGGGCGAAAAGCATGGGTTGGCTGATGATTTTGTCTGTAGCATTGGCTTTGCTTTGCGGCTTGGCAGGACTGTTGTTTTCCTACCATATCGAAATCCCGTCCGGCCCGGCGATTATTTTATGCTGCGGCACGCTTTACCTGATTTCCGTCGTGTTCGGTTGGGAAGGCGGCATTTTGGCAAAATGGCTGCGCCGCAAGAAACACCGTACGGCATGATTTTTCAGACGGCCGCTTGAATAATCAGGCGGTCTGTTTTATGATGATGTTAATGTTACGTTATATCACTGGAGAGAATATGAAACATTGGAAACTCGGCATCGTTGCCGCATTATTGACCGGTGTAGCTTATGCCGCTCCGTTGCCTGTTGTCACCAGCTTCAGCATTTTGGGCGACGTGGCCAAACAGATTGGCGGCGACCGCGTGGCCGTTCAAAGCTTGGTGGGCGCCAACCAAGACAGCCATGCCTACCACATGACCAGCGGCGACATCAAAAAAATCCGCAGCGCAAAATTGGTATTGCTCAACGGCTTGGGCTTGGAAGCCGCCGATGTACAGCGCGCAGTCAAACAGAGCAAAGTGCCTTTCGCCGAAGCGACCAAAGGCATTCAGGCGTTGAAAGCAGAAGAGGGCGGCCATCATCATGACCACGATCATGAAGGCCATCATCACGATCACGGCGAATTTGACCCGCACGTTTGGACCGACCCCGTCTTGATGGGTACTTATGCACAAAACGTTGCCAATGCGCTGATTCAAGCCGACCCTGAAGGCAAAACCTACTATCAGCAACGTTTGGGCAACTATCAAATGCAGCTGAAAAAACTGCACAGCGATGTACAGGCTGCCTTTAATGCCGTACCTGCCGCCAAGCGTAAAGTCTTGACCGGACACGACGCGTTCTCTTACATGGGCAAACGCTACAATATTGAATTCATCGCCCCTCAAGGCGTGAGCAGCGAAGCCGAGCCGTCTGCCAAACAAGTGGCTTCCATCATCCGCCAAATCAAACGCGAGGGCATTAAAGCCGTCTTTACCGAAAACATCAAAGACACGCGCATGATTGACCGTATCGCCAAAGAAACCGGCGTCAATGTCAGCGGACGTTTGTATTCTGATGCACTGGGTGGCGCACCGGCCAACAGCTACATCGGCATGTACCGCTACAATGTCAAAGTTTTGACCGATGCTATGAAAAAATAAAGCGGTTTCAAGATAAAGGCCGTCTGAAACCTTAAAAACAAGGTTTCAGACGGCCTTTTATATGCTTATTTTTAAAATAAATCGTCAAATTTAAAATATAAAAATAAAATTTGTGCTATTAAAAGTTTGATTATCAAAAATTCATGCTAATTTGCTTGGTAAGTACGCACCATCCGTGCGAATTGCTTATCGGTTGTCTGCCGGCCACTCACGGCTTGACTTCACCCTGTTACAATTCGGCATCTTCACGTTTCTTAATATTACATCATGAGCAACCATTCGTCTTGGTCATCCAAAATCGGCTTTGTGCTTGCTGCGGCAGGCTCTGCCATCGGTTTGGGTGCAATTTGGAAATTCCCTTATACAGCCGGTACCAACGGCGGCGCCGTATTCTTTCTTTTGTTTTTGATTTTCACCATTTTGGTGGCTTTACCGGTTCAACTGGCTGAGTTTTACATCGGCCGTACGGGCGGTAAAAACGCCATTGATTCCTTTAAAGTATTGCGCCCGGGTTCGCAGTGGCCGTGGGTCGGCCGCATGGGTGTGGCCGCGTGTTTTATTTTGCTGTCGTTTTACAGCGTGGTCGGCGGCTGGGTGTTGAACTACGTCGTGCACAGCTTTACCGGTGAAATTCATGCCGGCGCAGACTTTGAAGCCTTGTTCGGCAACACGATTTCTTCACCGTTTGGTTCGCTGTTTTACCAAGGCTTGTTCATGCTGATTACCATTTGGGTGGTTAAAGGCGGCATTTCAGACGGCATTGAAAAGGCAAACCGCGTGTTGATGCCGGGTTTGTTTATCCTCTTTATCGCACTGGCTGTCCGTTCGCTGACCTTGCCCGGCGCAATGGAGGGCGTGGCATTCTTGTTGAAACCGGATTGGTCGTATTTGAAACCGGGCACGATGCTGACTGCTTTGGGTCAGGCGTTTTTTGCATTGAGTATCGGCGTGTCTGCGATGATTACCTATGCCTCGTATTTGGGTAAGGATCAGGATATGTTCCGCTCCGGACATACGATTATGTGGATGAACCTGTTTGTATCATTGCTGGCCGGTTTGGTGATTTTCCCTGCGGTATTTGCCTTCGGTTTTGAACCCGGCCAAGGCCCCGGCCTGATTTTTGTCGTGTTGCCTGCGGTTTTCATGAAAATGCCGATGGGGACTTATTTATTCGCCGTATTCATGCTGTTGGTTGTTTTTGCAACGCTGACTTCCGCATTTTCCATGCTGGAAACCGTGATTGCGGCAACCATCCGCCAAGACGAGAAAAAGCGCAGCAGCCACACTTGGATAATCGGTATTGCGATTTTCATAGTCGGTATTCCTTCGGCGCTGTCTTTCGGCGTATGGAGCGAGTTTAAAATTTTCGGCAAAACCATTTTTGACTTGTGGGATTTCATCATTTCCGCCGTCATTATGCCGATTGGCGCATTGAGCGTTGCCGTGTTTACGTCATGGGTTCAGGACAAACAGTCCGTCCTGCGTGATGCGGGCATGGGCAGTACCGTGCCGAAACAGCTGCTTTGCCTGTGGCTGGGTGCGCTTCGCTATCTTGCGCCGATTGCGATTGTTGTGGTGTTCATCAACTCTTTGGGTTTGATTTAAACCGATAGTGGGCAGACAGTCCGGCGAAGCAATTCAACTTCGGGCTGTTTGTTTAAAACATCATGAAAAATATTAAGGCCGTCTGAAAAATGTTCAGACGGCCTTTTTATAGATGCGCGATGCTGGGTTAGAACTTCGCTTGCAGTCTCAGCCATGCAGTACGGCCGGGTTCATTCACGCGCATGGTTTGCGTACCGGCAGACGGGTCGCCGCCGCGGCTGACGAATTCAGCATAGGTTTTGTTGAACACATTGTCCACGCCGCCTTGCAATGTGGCGTATTTGCTGAATTTCCAACCAGCGTTGAGCGAGAGTACGCCAAAGCCCGAAGATGCGCCGATGTCTTGGCCGACGATATTGCCTTGGCCTTTGCTGTAACGGTTTTGTTTGGCTACGACGCGCCATAATGCGCCCGCGCTGAATTTACCGTTGTCAAAGGCAAGGGTGTTGTTCCACTCGAGCGGCGGGGTTTGTGCCAAAGGTTTGCCGTCGGTACGGTTTTTGCCGTGGGTGTAGGCGAGGCTGGTGCCGACTTCCCAGTTAGGCGCAAATGTCCATTTGACTTCGGCTTCGCCGCCAAAGCGTGAAGCGTTGATGTTGCGCACGTTGAAATTCATGCCTTGGCGCTCCATCATGATGAAGTCTTTGATGTCGCTGCCGAATACGGATACGGATGCGTGGAGGTTAGGACGTTTCCAGATTACGCCTGCATCGATTTGGCGGTTTTGCTCTGCGCGGATGGCTTTGTGTTCGGAGCGCAGGCGTTCCCAGTAGTCAGGCGCGCGTTCGGCAATACCGAAGCCGGCATAGTATTTCAGGCCGTTGTCCGTATTTCTTTCCCAACGCAGGAAGCCTGAGTTCAAATTGAATTTTTGATGTTTCAAAACGGGGTCGGTAACGCGCGCGGTATCGTAATGCGCTTTGACTTGGTCATGGCGCAAACCTGCTACCCAGCGTTGATTGTTGGTGTGCTGCCAAGAGGCTTCGGTGAAAATACCCCATTGTTTGAAACTTTGGTTGGGCATGTAAGGCTTGTGGCTGTAGCCGTCGCCACCACGCTCCATGCGTGCGACGTGGACGTCGTCCAGATAATCCAAACCGGTTTGCAGGTTGAGCTTGTCCCAGTCGAAAGTGGCTTTCAGACGGCCTGTATCGGTATTGCGTTTAGGGTTGTTGGCATTTTTAATCTGCATGCCGGCAGGGTTGCGGATGGTACGCAGGCTGTATGTGTCCATCACGTGGTCGATTTCGCTTTTACCGTAGCGCAGTTCCAATTCGCTGAACCATGGGGTGAGGTTGCGTTGGGTAAAGCGGATGTTCCATGCATCACGGTCGAATTTACTGCCGTCCATCATGCGGTCGGCGTAGGCAACCTTGGCTTTGCTGCGCTCGTATGTACCGGCAATGGTGGTATTTTCTGTCGGGGTAACACCCAGTTGCAACATTTGGCTGTCGCGTTTGAAGTTGGAGTGAATGCGGTTGCCGTCGCCGTCTTTGTAATCGTCGGCTTCGTTATGGGAGATATTGGTACGGACGTAGCCGTATTTGCCGCCGAACTCGGCTTCCAGCGAGCCGTCAAGGCGGTCGTTGCTGCCTGCTGTCAGAGTGGCATTGATGTTGTAAGGTTTTTCAGTGAAGTCAGGGTCTTTACGGATAAATTGCACCGAACCGCTGACCAAGCCCATACCTTGGGTGACGGTTTGCGGGCCTTTGGTGACCACGACTTTATCAAATGAATTTGGGTGAATATAGGCAGTCGGCGGGTCCATGCGCATACCGCAACCGCCATAAATAAACTGGTCATCGGCATTGACGGAGAGGCGCGAGCCGCCCAAACCGCGGAACAGCGGATCGCCCGAGCTGCCGCCTTTGCGGATGATGCTCATGTTGGGCACGGATTGTAAAAGGTCTGCCCCGTCTCCGGCAGGGAGGGGTTGCAAAGCAGCTTTGGGGTTGAAAGTAACGCGATTGGCTTTTTCTTGTTGTGTGCCGGTGACGGTGACAGGGGAAAGGGTAACCGTTTCTTCAGGTGTAGGGTTAGTCTCTGCCCATGCTTGGGATACGGCTAAGACGATAGGCAAGATAAGTAATGGTGGGTATTTCATATCGTTTCTCTCTATTATTAGGAATTATATTAACTAATACCTAGGTATTATACATAAAGTCTAGTGAAATAGAAGCAGTGGGATTTTAATCTAAATCAATATTTTCAGATTTTTGGCGTATAGGTTGAGACCTTTGCAAAAAAGCCCTTCCCCAACAGCC
>NZ_KV833366.1:0-278 GCF_001837635.1 Neisseria sp. HMSC070H10 | reverse complement strand
GTCGTGCCTAAAGTTCCATTGTCGGTATCCAATGGCAGGATATGGGGGGGATATAGGTGGTCTGGAGCATATCGCCCAAATCCTGACCATGTTTGAATAATCAAGGCTCTTTCATTTGCCTTATAGCCAGCCCAATAATCTTGTTCTTGATTGAAAGTCATTTATTCGATCTCCGTAATTTTGACTGTAATGTTTTGACTTTTGCCATACTCTACCACACGTTGCAACTGCAATCTTTGCTCCTTATTAGTTTGTGCGGGTATGGCCAGATGGATTTC
>NZ_KV833365.1:12201-21514 GCF_001837635.1 Neisseria sp. HMSC070H10 | reverse complement strand
AGGGGATTTTGGGGAATTTTGCAAAGGTCTCATACTGATAGATAGGTTTAGAACTTATAACTGATGGTAAACAGCAAAGTCCTGCCGCGCGCATAGTTATTCAGGACAGAGCGCGTCGTGCCGCCATATTTGCCGTTGCATAAACCGTTGGCATCGCATTCGACTTCCTCATCATCTAAACCGCCTTTTCTTTCAAATACGCTGAAATAGCGCTGGGTTGCGGCATCGTTTGCGGCATCCAAAGGATCGATATAGCGTTTATTGAACGCATTTTGAATGTCGAAACGAAGGATAAGGTTTTTCTTCGGTTCATAATTGGCATAGAAATCAAAAATCAGCGGCTGTCTGTTGATGCTTTCTGTTTTTTTGATCACCCTTCTGCCCATTTGGTGTGAAGAGTAGGTATTGGCACCGGTTGTCCCGTCAACAAATTCTTCCTCAGTCGTTGCCCGTGTACTTTTGCCGTAATAGCGCATAATGCCGCCGATGGTCAATTTGTTGCCCAACCAGCGTGAGCCCAATTCAAACCGACCGTAATCTCGGGGCAGGCGGGAAATTTTGCTTAAGCCGTAGCCTTGTTTGATTTGGTCTTCTTTAGAAGAGTTGCGGGGCGATTCGCTGGCATCGCTATAATTGGTCGGCTGGTTGGTTTTTTGATAGGCGTAAGACAGGGTGGTAAAAAAGCGGCCGAAATCATAGTTCATTTCCACTTCCAAACCATTTTTATGGACAGGTTTGGCATAGTTTCGATGCTGGATAGAGTATTGCAGGCCGGTACTGGTTACCCAGCTGGGTGCTTTATCCAAATCCCACCATTTGCCATAAACATTGTGGATATAGTTGTTTATCCTGCTGCGATAGGCGACCAGTTTGAAACCCAATACATCATCCGGCTTGAAAATCCCTTTTTTGAAGGTATTGAAGCCTATTTGGTAAGTATTGGCCTGTTCCGGCTTAAGGGCGGTATTGACGCCCGAGTCGCCGATTTGTGAAAAATACATTTCTTGAATATTCGGCATTCTATGCGTGCGCGAATAGCTGATAAAAGGCATAAAGTAGTCGTTGACATTGATGTTTAATGCCACCGAATGGTTTACCGCATGCTTTTTACCGGATTTGGTATAAACCGGTTCGTAAAGGTCGCAGCTTGGTGTGCAATGCTGTTTATAAATTTCGGAATCTTCTCCAAATGCTTTTTTAAAGTCTTCTTGGGTATTGAAGTAGTCGGTATATTCGCCCTTGTAGCGGTAGTTGACCATATTGGCGCTGTAATTCAATTGATAAATGCCTTTTTTCAAGGAAGTATCAAAATAGAAGGTATTGAATTTTTGCTGGCCTGAAGGTTGCAATATGGTTGATTTTTGAGGAAATATTCCTTTGTCTCCTTTGAAGCGGCCTAAAAAGCTGTACAGGCCGGCATCTTGATCAGGGCCGTCGTAAAACAGGCTCAGCTCTTCCGGAAAGCGGTTTTTAGTGTATTGGTTTTTAAAGAAATTGAAACCGACGGTGGCTTTTAAATCTGTTTTATGGGGAAGTTTGAAAGAGAAGCGGTTGTTGATATCCAAAAGATTGGCTGTGTTTTTGGTTTCCAAATAATCCAACAGCCCCCATCCTGAAAAACGTGAGTTTTTCGGATATTTTTGTTTACCCAGATTATGGGCGGCCAATACGTTTAAATCGACATAATCGCCAATGTTTAAATTGTAATTGGCTTGGTAGTTGCGGTTTTCTACTTTGCGGCTACCGATACGGTTGTTCATGGTACGAAGCTGAAGGTCCAGCTTGTTGTTGTCGTTTTCATATTCTACTTTGACCAAATGGCTGTTTGAGCGTTGTTGCAGGCTGGTCGGGTCGATTGGAGTCAGGTCCCATTGCGGTGCCAAATTCTCTTTCCAGCTTCTTTCCAAATCATCGACATAATCTCTTTGCAAAACTTCAGGATCGTTATATTTTTTGGAGAAAGGGTAGTCCCAATAGCTTTTGCCGACCGCATTGCGCTTGGAAAAGTCACGAACCCAGAGATTTTGTTCGTGGTCGAATTTCAATAAGTTGCTCTCAAAATATTCTTGTTTTTTACGGTCCAAATATTCCTCGCCAAAATTGCCGATACGCTGACCGCCGCCGCCTACTTTATAGTTTTGCTCGACATTACGGTGGCTGTAACCATATAACGCGCCAAGACGCGCTCCGCTGTCAAACCATTTTTGTACCGCTCCGGTTGCCATAAAGTTGCTTTTGGTGCTGTTTGTGCCGGTCAATCCTTTGGTCAAGAGGCCGAAGGTATTGTTTCCGTGTACCACATCGTCTACCCGTAAAGTACGGAAATTGGCTGTACCGGATAAGGTATTGATGCCGTTGGCACCCGAGAAACTGCCTTTGGTTACATCGACGCCGGCAATAAAATTGGGATCCAGTGCCGTACCGAATTGCGAGGAGCTGCCACTGCGTCCGGCATCGGCAGAAGTGGAATAGAAGGTTTGAGTTACGCCGTCAACCATCGTATTGACACGTCCCAAACCGCTATCACCACGGATATTGACCGCCAATACCCCCGATCCCTTGTCTTGTTGGGTGAAAACGCCGGGCATGCTCCGAACGATGGTATCGATGTTTTCGCTGGATTGATAAACCCGTTCACGCGAACTTTTGGCTTGGCCTTCGGTAAAAACTTTTTTCTCTTTGGCAATGTGTTTGCCTTTGACTTGAATTTCATCAAGCTCTTGAGTTGAAACCTCGTCTTCTGCGTGTGCGATACTGGTTATAGCCAGTAAAGATAATGTTAGTAGATTTAATTTGAAATTCGGATTCATGATAGTTACCTCAGAAACGAAGTCGCTACTTTATAACATATTATTAAACTTTACAAATATTTTGATAATGGTTTTTATTTGTTAAAAAATAAAGCAGGCTCTTGTTTCAGGAGATAATCCACACACATATGATTAATCTGGCTGAAAAGATAAAGCAGGTCTGAGTTTGAATTTAGTTGGTTGAGAAGAAGGGAGATTTAATTGAATTTAAACAGCCGGAAGAAGAAAATTTGATTGTGCTATGTGAATTGAGCCGTCGGTTTCAAATGAAACCGACGAAACATGAAATGCAAAATATAGTGGATTAAATTTAAATCAGGACAAGGCGACGAAGCTGCAGACAGTACAGATAGTACGGCAAGGCGAGGCAACGCCGTACTGGTTTAAATTTAATCCACTATATAAAGTCGATAGGGAAAGGTTTGAAGCCAGTTGAAGAAAAGGCCGTCTGAAAATGATATTTCAGACGGCCTTTATTGATTTAAGCCTTATTCCGGACCGCGGAATGTATCGTGGCAAGATTTGCAGCTTGCACCGGTTTCTCCGTAAGCGGCTTTGATTTCTTCCAATTTGCCGGTTTGGGCAGCGGCATTGAGTTTCTCAACTGCGGCGGCAAATTTTTCTTCTTCGGCTTTGAAGGTTGCCTTGTCTGTCCAGATGGCAGGCAGGGCGCGGCCATTGCCTTGAGGGTCGGATTCAAACAGGGTGAACGGTTTTTTGCTGTTTTCGGCGAAGGTTGCGGCGGCTTGCTTGAATTTTTCTACGTCGTAAGGCTCTTCGTCTTTGACCATTTTGCCCATGCGGGTAAACTCGGGCATCATGGATTTGAACGCGGCTGTACGGTCTTCGGAAATCGGGCCTTTAGGCTGGGACGGCGCGCCGCTGCCGCCGCAGGCGGTCAGGGTAAGCGCCACTGCCGCCAAAGCGACAGGGAGAAAACGGGTTTTCATATGGAGTGTGTCCTATTGTGATGATATGATTATCGTTAAATTTAGAATCGGCCGGCCGAATATTCAGGCCGTCTGATAAGGCGTTATCATACCTTAAACCCAAGTCTGAAACGAGTACAGAAAGGAAACGATATGGCAATTTTGATTACCGGGGCATCGGCGGGATTCGGCGCGGCAATGTGCCGTACTTTTGTTGCGGCAGGCTATCATGTCATCGGCGCGGCACGACGCGAAGACAAATTGCAGCAGTTGGCAGAGGAATTGGGCGAGCAGTTTTACCCTTTGGAAATGGATGTTTCGCGCACGGAGTCGATTCAAAACGCTTTAAACAGCCTGCCCGAGAATTTGTCCGAAATCGATTGCCTGATCAACAATGCAGGTTTGGCTTTGGGTTTGGATACTGCCGATAAAGCCGATTTTGGCGATTGGGAAACCATGATTCAAACCAATATCATCGGCCTGACTTTTCTGACCCGCCAGATTTTGCCGCAAATGGTTGCGCGCAAACAGGGCTACATTATTAATCTGGGGTCAATTGCCGGCAGTTATGCTTATCCCGGCAGTAATGTCTATGGCGCGACCAAGGCTTTTGTGCGCCAATTCAGCATGAACCTGCGCGCTGAATTGGCAGACAAAAATATCCGCATTACCAATATCGAACCGGGCTTGTGCGGCTATACCGAGTTTTCCAACGTCCGTTTCAAAGGCGACGACCAGCGTGCGGCCGAAGTTTATGAGAATGTCGAGTTTATCCAGCCGCAAGATATTGCCGATACCGCTTTATGGCTCTACCAGCGTCCGGCGCGGATGAACGTCAATTCCATCGAAATCATGCCGGTTGCCCAGACCTTTGCAGGCATGAAAGTTTACCGCGATGCGCCTGCCCCGGCGAAGGAAGAAACGTTTGAAAAACAAAGTATGTCTTTGTTTGGAAAAATTAAATCTTGGTTTAAGTAATCGGCATCAGGCCGTCTGAACGTTTCAGACGGCCTCTTTGTTATCTGAAATTGAGTAAACACGCTATAATGTAATTTTTTATTAACAAGGCCGTCTGAAAGGCTGTTTCAGTTATGAACGCAATCAAACAAAAAATCTTAGAACAAGCGCAGCGCGATGGCGTGCAGGTAACCGCATTGCGCGAGCAAGTGCTTGATATTGTTTTGAAACAAAGCGGCGTGATTAAAGCCTACAACGTTCTGTCGCAGATGCAGCAGCAAAGCGAGGGCGTGGTTGCGCCGCCGACGGCCTACCGCGCCCTTGATTTTTGGGCGGAGCAGGGTGTTTTGCACAAAGTGGCGGCGGTCAACGGCTATATTTTGTGCAGCCACGCGCAGCACGAGTGCAACGACCATTGCCACGACCACGAAGAAACAGAGGCGCACCACAGCGCGTTTATTTTGGTTTGCACCGAATGCGGTACGGCGGATGAGCAGACCTTGAGCCAAGAATGGGCGGCCTTGCGTGCAGGCGTGGCCGAAACCGGTTTCTCATTAAAAGAAGAACATGTTGTTTTAACAGGAATTTGTAAAAAATGTCAGAAGTAAAAAAGACCAAAGTCCACCTGATTTCAGGCTTTCTCGGAACAGGTAAAACCACCGCACTCAAAAGTCTGATGGCGCAAAAAGACCCGAATGAAAAATGGGTCATCATCGTCAACGAATTTGGCGAAATCGGCATTGACGGCGCTGTCTTGAGCGACAACGGCATTCCCGTGGCAGAAATCGCCGGTGGCTGTTTGTGTTGTACTGCAGGCGCGCAAATGGGTACGACCGTACAAAAAATGCTGCGCGATGCCCAACCCGACCGCTTGATGATTGAAGCCAGCGGTTTGGCGCATGCCGCCAGCGTTATCGACGAATTGAAAACCAAGCCGCTCGACAGTATGCTGGAAATCGGCGCCGTCTTTACCGTTGTCGATCCGCGCCAATTCATCAATCCCGATTACGCGCAACAAGCCTTGTATAAAGACCAAATCGGCATTTGCGACGTATTGGCCGCCAGCAAAACAGACTTGTGCACGCCCGAGCAGCTGGCCGAGTTTCACGATAAAGCGGCCAAGCTGTTCCCGCCTAAAGCCAAAGTGGTTGAAGTACAAAATGCACAACTTGACATCCAATGGCTTGATATTCCCGTTGTCGAAAAATCGCGCTACCGCCTTAAAGCCCTGCCGGACAACACCATGGGCTTCCAGTCTCAAGGCTTCACTTTTCCTGCCGGGCGTGATTTCGACGGCGAAAAGCTGACTGATTTCTTTAACGACCTGCCTAAATTTACAGACGGCCTTGTGCGAGCCAAAGGCGTGTTCCAAGTGCTCGGTACATGGGTATGGCTCAACTGGGTGGACGGTCAATGGGGCGCAAACCAAGTTTCGTGGCGCCGTGACTCGCGCTTTGAGCTGATTGCCAAATCGTTTGACGCGGATTTAATTGAGAAGAAATTGCAGGAGGCCTTGGAGAAGTAAATAATCGGCCAAACGCTTATTAATCCGTTACTATATGCTGTCTGAGGTCAGTGGTTTCAGACGGCCTTCAAATCAAAAAATAGAGGAACACTTTATCATGTGGCGTTATATCTTTCATCGTTTGCTCCTTTTGATTCCCACGTTGTTGGGGATTTTGGCGATTACCTTCGCCGTCATTCAGTTTGTTCCCGGCGGTCCGGTGGAACAGATGGTTCAGCAGCTGACGCAGGGCGCGGTTGGCGGCGAAACAGCAGGACGCAGTATGCCTGGAACTTTGGCTAAAAACGGCAACCGCATCAGTGCGGAAGATTTGGCTGCTCTGAATGCTTTATACGGTTTCGACAAGCCGCCTGTGACGCGATTTGTGGATATGGTATGGAAATTCGCCCGTTTCGATTTGGGCGAGAGCTTTTTCCACCACCAAACCGTATTTGAGCTGGTGAAAGAGAAAATGCCGGTGTCGATGAGTTTGGGTTTGTGGACGTTCTTCCTAACTTATTTGATATGTATTCCGTTGGGTATTGCCAAGGCGGTCAGGGATGGCAGCCGGTTTGATACGGTTACGGGCATGATCATTTTGGTCGGCTATACCGTACCACCGTTTGTCTTAGGTTTGGTGTTGCTGGTGTTGTTTGGCGGTGGCAGCTTTTTTGCCTGGTTCCCGCAGGGCGGCTTGGTCGGCGATGATTTCGATACGCTCTCTTGGGCGGGTAAAGTCAAAGATTATTTGTGGCATATGGCCTTGCCGATTACCGCTTCGGTAGCAGGCAACTTGGCAGTGATGACTGTATTGACGAAAAACGTATTCCTTGAAGAAATTCGCCGTCAATATGTTTATACCGCGCGAGCCAAGGGCTTGCCTGAGAAACAGATTCTATGGAAACATATTTTCCGAAATGCCATGATTCCTCTGATTACCGGTTTCCCAGCCGCATTTATCGGCGCATTCTTTACCGGAAGCCTGTTGATTGAAACGTTGTTCTCGCTGGACGGGTTGGGTTTGCTGTCTTACGAGGCAGTGATGAAACGTGATTATCCTGTCGTAATGGGTACGCTGTATGTGTTCACACTGATGGGGTTGTTGGCTAAATTGGTGTCAGATATTTCGTATTCGTGGGTCGATCCGCGCATTCACTTTGGCGGACAGAAATAAGGCCGTCTGAAAATGTCTTCAATCCATTATTAAAGAATGTTTCAAACCATGAAAAAGAAAAAATCTACTTCAAACCCTACTTGGCAAGCCTTTAAACAGCATAAGCGCGGTTGGTTGGCTTTGCGGATTTTGGCCGTTTTGTTTGTCGTCACTTTGCTTGCACCTTTGTGGAGCAACGACAAACCTTTGTGGATACGTTATCAGGGCGAGTATTTCTTCCCCTTGGTAAACGAATACAACGAAGCCACATTTGGCGGCGATTTCGATACGCCGGCGGATTATCTGGATCCGCTTATCCGCCACAACATTACTTCAGACGGCAATTTTGCCTTTTACCTGCCCAATCCTTACGATGCCGATACCTTGAACGATTTTGATACGGTACCCGATCCGGCCAAACCGTCCGAACGGCATATCTTGGGAACGGACGACCGCGGCCGCGACCTGCTGGCGCGCTTGGTTTACGGTTTCCGTGATTCGCTGTTGTTTGCCTTGGTGTTGACCGTGGTGACTACCGTTATTGGCGTGGTTGCAGGCGCGGTGCAGGGTTATTTCGGCGGTAAAACCGACCTTCTGATGCAGCGTTTTATCGAGGTTTGGGGCGGTATGCCGGAGCTGTACCTCCTGATTATCCTGTCTTCGTTCTTTAATCCGGGACTGTTGATTTTGCTGGTGTTGCTGTCGCTTTTCGGCTGGATGGGCTTGTCCGACTATGTCCGCGCCGAGTTTTTGAAAAACCGTCAGGCCGATTATGTTTTGGCGGCGCGCGCGATGGGTGTGGGCAACCGTGAAATTATGTGGCGCCATATCCTGCCCAACAGCTTGACGCCGGTACTGGCCTTTCTGCCTTTCCGTATTTCTGGCGCCGTACTTGCCCTGACCAGTTTGGACTTCTTGGGCTTGGGTGTACCTGCCTCACAGGCAAGTTTGGGCGAGTTGCTGGCGCAAGGCAAAGACAACTTGGACGCGTGGTGGATCGGTATGTCTGCCGTTGCTACACTGACGGTAATGCTGCTTTTGCTGGTCATGATCGGCGAAGGTTTGCGTCAGGCATTTGACGTACGCGCACGCAGTTAATTGCTTTTCTAAAGCGTGAAAAGGGTGGGCGGCAAAGCTTATCCTGCATTCTTAGGGCCGTCTGAAAAGTTTCAGACGGCCTCATCCATTCGTTTGAATCATTAAAAACCATGAATCAAGAAATCACATTTCTTACTCTTTTTCTGCTCGGCTTTTTTGGCGGAACGCATTGCGTCGGTATGTGCGGCGGATTGAGCAGCGCATTTGCTTTGCAGCTGCCGCCACATTTAAACCGAATCGGGCTGATTGTATTGTTGAACTTGGGGCGCATCAGCAGCTATGTCGTCATTGGCCTGTTGGTCGGTTTGGTCGGGCAGGTCGGCATTTCCTTGGATGATACGCGCGCGGTTCAAAACGGTTTGTATATTGCCGCCAATGTCTTGCTGCTTTTACTCGGTCTGTATCTTGCCGGTATTTCGACTGCCGCAACCAAAATCGAAGGCATCGGCAAACCGATATGGAAACGCCTGAATCCTTTGTTAAACAAATTGCTGCCGATTAAATCAGTGCCTGCCTGTTTCGGCGTGGGCGTGCTTTGGGGCTGGCTGCCTTGCGGTTTGGTGTACAGCGCGTCTTTGTATGCTTTGGGCAGCGGCAATGCCTTGCACGGCGGGCTGTATATGCTGGCGTTTGCATTGGGGACCTTGCCGAACCTGCTTGCGATGGGCATATTTGCAGCGCAGTTGAAAACCTTTCTGCAGAAACGTATGGTTCGTTTGTGCGCCGGATTATTGGTAGCAGGATGGGCGATATGGCGCTTGGCTGTATTTGCGATGGGGCAAATCGGGTAAGGTAAAAAGGTTTTATTTAGTTTGTTGTTTTGCAATCAAAAAGGCCGTCTGAAAGATTTTCAGACGGCCTT
>NZ_KV833365.1:896-12101 GCF_001837635.1 Neisseria sp. HMSC070H10 | reverse complement strand
AAAAGGCCGTCTGAAAGATTTTCAGACGGCCTTTTTCACAAGAAAGATTAATGTATTAAATTCCAAGCCATCTTGGCGGCAATCAGCAGCAACATGATGCCGAAGGCGATTTTGAGTTTTCGGGCGGGCAGCTTGTGCGCCGTTTTTACGCCGAGCGGAGCAAAGAGGATGGTGGCAACGCTCAATATGGCCACGGCCGGAAGATAGATAAAGCCTGCCGCGCCTTCAGGCAGGTTGGCAATATGCAAACCGTTGGCAAAATAGCCGATGGTGCCGGCAATTGCAATCGGCCATGCCAGACCTGAAGATGTGCCGATGGCACGGTGTGCCGGAAAGTTGCAATACAGCAGAAATGGAACGGATAGTGAACCGCCACCGATACCGACCCAACTTGAAGCCGCCCCAAAAAGCGTACCGACGGCTGTCAGACCGGGGAGTTCAGGCAGGGTGCGTGAAGGTTTGGGTTTGGAATCGCATAGGGTTTTAAGTGCGATAAAGGCAAGAAATGCAATAAAGAAAACTTGCAAGGTTAGCGTCGGCATATATTTTGCCGTTGCCGCGCCGAGGAGTACACCGA
Source organism: Neisseria sp. HMSC070H10 (assembly GCF_001837635.1). NCBI lineage: Bacteria > Pseudomonadati > Pseudomonadota > Betaproteobacteria > Neisseriales > Neisseriaceae > Neisseria > Neisseria sp. HMSC070H10. The sequence continues at coordinate 11,524 of NZ_KV833365.1, read as the reverse complement.
GTATCATGCCAGGCGTCATTCGGCGGACGGTCGCCCAATCGATGGCGTGCTTTTTATGTTGGGCGAACATACTGGAGAAGGTGGTAAACACCATGACGGCAAAGGAAGTGCCGATGGCGAGATGCTGGGCATAGGGGTGAGCGCCTATGCCTTGCAGCTGCAACGCCCATAAAACAACGGGAACAATCAACGTGCCGCCGCCTACGCCGAATAGTCCGGCAATAAAGCCCGCCGCGCTACCGACAGCGAGCAGGGCAAGGATGATGTCCCAAGACCACATTTCAGACGGCCTTATTGTGTTTGTGAGTTTTGTGGCGTTTTTTAAACCAGCGGATGACTGCCATCACATAACCGGACAGGCTGTAACCGAGGAAGAATAAGAAGAGGACGAGCGAAGGCTTCCAGTTGATGAGCAGCAATACCAACACGGCCAATACCATGCCCATAAACGGCACTTGGCGGCGGATGTTAATTTCTTTGAAGCTCCAAAACGGAATCTGCACAATCATGGAAATACCGGCAAACAGGGTGATACCCAATGCCCACCAATGCACGCCGGGGAAGCGTTCAAAGCTGTGGTTAACCCAAATCAGGCCTACAATCAACGCAGCGGCGGTCGGGCTTGGAACGCCGATAAACCAGCGTTTATCGACTTTGCCGATGAGCGTGTTGAACAGTGCCAAACGCAGGGCGGCGCAGGCGCAGTAGATAAAGGCGACGGAATAACCGATTTTGCCAAACTGCCAAAGTTGCCATTTGTAGACGATCAGGGCAGGCGCCACGCCGAAGCTGACCATATCGGCAAGGCTGTCGAGCTGTTCGCCGAACGCGCTCTGGCTGTTGGTCAAACGGGCAACGCGTCCGTCCATGCCGTCGAGCAGCATGGAAAGGAAAACTGCAATCGCCGCCGTTTCATAACGTCCGTGCATGGACTGGGTAATGGCGAAGAATGCGCAAAACAGTGCGGCGATGGTAAAGGAATTGGGCAGCAGGTAAATGCTGTTTTTGCGGATGGAGTTGCGTGGAGGAATCGGATTTTCTGTATTTTGTGCGTTGTCCATAATGTTTCCGTATATGCTGCGGGTGCAGATGAGGCATTATACCGCATTGGCAGGTTAAGGATTTTTAAAAGGCAGACATAGTTTCACTTCAATCGCATAAAGTTTCAGACGGCCTTTATTTTGTCAGTCAAACAACTCGCCTTGTGCCTGCTCTTTGGTCACGCGTACGTCGGTTTCGCCGTCGGCAAAAGTGATGTGCAGTTTTTGACCTTGTTTCAACGTATCGGCATTGCGGATGACTTGTCCGCGTGTGTTTTTGACGACGGAGAAACCTCGCTCCAGAATATGCTGCGGCGATACGGCTTCGAGCAATGCGGCTTGGGCGGTCAGGCTTTGACGGCGGTGGGTGAGCAGTTGGCGGAAGGAATGCGATAGGGCCGTCTGAAAGCGGTCGATATTTTGTGTGTAACCGGAAACATCAGGACGGCAATGTTTCAGGGTTTGGGTTTGGCGTTCAAAACGGGCGGTGTGGGCGCGGAGGTTTTGCGTCATCGAGTAAGACAGCGTTTGCGCCAGTTTGCTGATTGAAGCGCGCTGATCGTCAAGTTTTTGGCGCGGATGACGGATTTGCCGTGTGAGCCAGTCGAGTTTTTGGCTGGCATCGAAATAGCGTTGTTCCAAAACGGTTTTCAGACGGCCTTGCGCTTGGGCGAGACGGTGTAGCGATTCTTGGCGGTTGGGGCTGACCAATTCTGCCGCGCCGGTCGGTGTCGGTGCGCGCACGTCGGCAACAAAATCGGCAAGCGTGAAATCGGTTTCGTGTCCTACGCCACTGACGACCGGAATCGCGCAGGCTTCGATGGCGCGCACGACCGGCTCTTCATTAAACGCCCACAAGTCTTCAATGCTGCCGCCGCCGCGACAGACAATCAGTACATCGCATTCGGCGCGTTGCGAAGCGGTTTTAATCGCTTGGGCAATTTGCAATTCACTGCCCGTGCCTTGAACGGGTGTCGGATAAACGATAACGGGGATTTCGGGTGCGCGGCGGTTTAAGGTGGTCACGACATCGCGCAAAGCCGCCGCCGCCAGGCTGGTGACGATGCCGATACATTGCGGACGGGCGGGTAATGGTTTTTTGCGTTCCGCTGAAAACGCGCCTTCCGCCTGCAACTGCGCTTTCAATCGTTCATAGGCTTCGTAAAGCTGCCCCAAACCTTTGAGCCGTACTTCGTTTACGGTAATCTGAAATTCTCCACGCGCTTCATAAATGCTGATTTTTCCTGATACTTCGATATGGTCGCCTTCTTTCAAAGGCTTCGCCAAGCGCATAGCCGCGCCCTTAAACATCGCGCAACGCACCTGCGCGCGGCTGTCTTTGAGCGAGAAATAATAATGTCCGCTGGCGGCACGGGTCAGGTTGGATACTTCACCGGCAATCCACAAGCCTGCAAGATGGTCTTCCAGCAAGGCTTTGGCGAGGGCGTTGAGTTCGGATACGGAAATGGAGGAGGGCGCGAAAAGTTCGGACATTGCGAAACAGGAAAAATTTAGGAAAGTTGAATTATAAGGGTTTTAGAGCGATTCGTTGTATTCGTTTTCATGAAACTTGCGCCCTTTGTTTTAATATTATCAAAGCTGCATGTTCAGACGGCCTTGTCTGGGCGGGCTTGTGTTATATTATCGTTTGATTTTCGCCTCAAAAGCCGTGCGTATGCCCAAACTCCACCAAATTATCGAACGCCATTGGCAATCCCCCAATCCGTTTTTGTCTTTGCTGCTGAAACCCTTATCCAAGCTGTTTGCCAAAATTGCGGCGAAACGGCGCGATGATTTTGTTTCAGGCCGTCTGAAAAGCGAAAAATTGCCAGTGCCTGTGGTGGTGGTCGGCAATATCCATGCAGGCGGAACAGGGAAAACGCCGATAGTCGCCGCGCTGGTGTCGGATTTGCAGGAAAAGGGCATTAAGGTCGGCATCATCAGCCGAGGTTACGGGCGCAAGAGCAAGGCGGTTCATGTATTGAATACAGCTAGCAGTGCGGCAGATGCAGGCGACGAGCCTTTATTGCTGTTTCGCCAAACCGGTGCGCCGACGGCGGTAGGTAGCAGCCGCGCAGAAGCAGGCAGGGCATTGCTTGCGGCGCATCCGGAGCTTGAATTGATTGTGACCGACGACGGCTTGCAACATTATGCCTTGCAACGCGATATGGAAATTGCCGTATTCCCGGCGGCAGATACAGGACGTACCAATTTGGATTTACTGCCCAACGGCAGCTTGCGCGAACCTTTGTCTCGGTTGGCTTCCGTTGATGCGGTCGTCGTCAGTGGCGGAAAAGCAGATACGGCATTCAGGCCGTCTGAAAATATGTTTGCCAGCCATATTGAAACAGGGCAGATTTACCGTTTGAATAGGCCGTCTGAAAAATTGGATTTGGCGGGTTTGGGAAATCAAACCGTCGCCGCTGTCGCCGGTATCGCCAAGCCGGAGCGTTTTTTCAATACGTTGCAAAGCCTGAATATCGCTTTGAAACAAACCGTTGCCTTGCCTGATCATGCAGATATTACGGCCGCGGATTTGCCGGACGCAGATGTGGTGATTATCACGGAAAAGGATGCGGTCAAATTTTCAAACGGCCACGACCTGAATCATGTGTGGGTCTTGCCTGTTTATGCGATAATTAAGCCGGACTTGGCGGCGTTTGTATCCGCGAATGTTTCAATCTAAATGCTTATAGATGTTTCACAGATGTTTTAAAGATGGTCTTCAAACTACGCGATAGGAGTAAATCATGAAGTTAAAATATTTGTTGGTCGCTTGTGCAGCTTTATTTGTATCTACTCAAAGTTTAGCTGCCAAACCAAGTGATGAATCTGCAATGAAATGGTTGGAGATTCAAGGGATAAGCAATAATTATAGCGAGAAAGTGCAACGTTCTTTGGAGATGGTGAATAAAGAGGACAATGAGCGCTTGTTAACGATGACGCCCAAAGCTCAAAAAGCGCAGATGAAGGCGGTCATCAGCCGTTATATGAAAAACATGCAAGATGATTTGAGCCGCCCTGAGTTGAAAAAACAATGGTTGGATGAAGAAAAGCGTGCCGTACAGAAAGTATTTACACAAGAAGAAGTCGATGTGCTCAACCGCTTTTTCTCTTCCCCTCGGGGCAAGGGTATTTTGAAAAAAGTCAATCATCTCAGACAGCATGGCGGAGATATTGATAATGTGCTGAGCCAAGCAGACGTGGACAGCATGGCAAAATTGTTTGAGCATGGGGCCGGTAAGTCTGCATTTGAAAAGATGGAACGTTTCGATAAATTGAATGATGAGATTGTTAAAAAGACAATGAGCAACAACTATATCAACGCAAGCAGGAAATATACGCCCGCTTTTGAGGCGCAAACGCGTGATATTTTGTGTAAGGGCAATAAACATTCTTCGGAATGTGCCAAATAATGTGCAGGCCGTCTGAAAATATTGATATTTATACTGTCCGAATCATCTCAGATGGCCTTGATATAACTACCGAAAGTAACCCCATGGAAAAAAAATTCTTAGACATCCTCGTTTGTCCTGTAACCAAAGGCAAACTCGAATACCATCAAGACAAACAGGAATTGTGGAGCCGTCAGGCGAAGTTGGCTTATCCGATTCGTGACGGCATCCCTTATATGTTGGAAAACGAAGCGCGCCCGTTGAGCGAAGAGGAACTGAAGGCATGACCGAATTTGTCGTATTGATTCCGGCGCGGTTGGATTCTTCACGTCTGCCGGGTAAGGCTTTGGCCGATATTCACGGTAAACCGATGGTTGTACGCGTTGCCGAGCAGGCGGCGAAAAGCAAGGCTGCGCGTGTTGTCGTTGCCACCGACCATCCTGATATTCAGACGGCCTGTCAGGCGCATAGCGTCGAAGTGGTCATGACTTCCAATCAACATGAAAGCGGTACAACGCGCCTTGCCGAAGCGGCCAATACGCTGAAACTGCCGCAGCATCTGATTGTTGTGAACGTACAAGGCGACGAGCCTTTAATCGATCCCGAACTTATCAACCGTACAGCCGAAGTTTTGGTTGAAAACAATGTGCAAATGGCGACCGCCGCCCACGAATTGCACGATTTTGACGAGTTTATAAATCCTAACGTCGTCAAAGTCATCCTCGACAAAAACCGCAACGCCATCTATTTCAGCCGCGCCCCGATTCCTTATCCGCGCGATGTGATGCGTGCCGAAAAACGCGAATTGCCTTCCGAAACAGCCGTTTTGCGCCATATCGGCATTTATGCCTATCGTGCAGGTTTCCTGCAACGCTATTCGGAAATGGAAGTTTCTCCTTTGGAAACCATCGAATCGTTGGAACAGTTGCGCGTCCTGTGGCACGGTTATCCGATTGCTGTTGAAATCACCCAAGAAGCGCCTGCTACCGGTGTGGATACGCAGGAAGATTTGGACAGAGTACGTGTTGCGTTTAAAGCTTAAGGCCGTCTGAAAGGAAAAGACATGAATGATTTCCGCCATTTGAGCCGTGAAGAACAAAAATTGCTTGCCGACGTGGCGAAGCTGGTAAGAGAAGATGAGCAAGAATTCAACTATGACATGCTGAAAATAGAAGCGCCGGAGCAGGCCAGTGGCGAGTTTTGGTTCCGCATGGCAGAAATGCTCAGCACTTTGCCGCCCAACCAGTCGTTGGACTTGCGTATGAACGGTGGACGCTTGACCGTTGCCGTATCGATTTTGTCGGTATTGCTGCAAGACAATCCGGATGTTCCTCAGCTTTGGGCACAAAAAATCATTGCGCTCAACTATTTGGCTCATGGCCATCAAACCCGTGCAATCGGTCTGGCGCAGCAACCTGACAAAGCGGCCGAAGCCAATGAGGAAGAATATTTGGCAAAAGCCTTATCGCAAAACTTGCTTTCCACTTTGAAAGACGCGATAGAGCGATTCCCTGAAGACGCATGGTTTATCGGAATGCGCGACGATGCATGGAAGCATTTCGGCCCGAAAGAAGCCGTCTGAAGTTTTGAACGATAAACATAAGCCGTGTAAAATTATCTGAACATTAAATCCGTCAACCAAAAGGACTCATCATGAAAGTATTATTGTTGGGCGCACCGGGCGCCGGCAAAGGCACACAGGCTCAATTCATCACTGCTGCATTCGGCATTCCTCAAATCTCTACCGGCGACATGCTCCGCGCTGCCATCAAAGCAGGCACTCCGCTGGGTTTGGAAGCAAAAAAAATCATTGATGAAGGCGGTTTGGTACGCGACGACATCATTATCGGCATGGTTAAAGAGCGTATTGCCCAAGACGACTGCAAAAACGGTTTCCTGTTTGACGGTTTCCCACGCACATTGGCACAAGCCGAAGCCATGGTTGAAGCGGGCGTGGATTTGGATGCGGTTGTTGAAATCGACGTACCCGACAGCGTGATTATCGATCGCATGAGCGGTCGCCGCGTTCACTTGGCTTCCGGCCGCACCTACCACGTTACCTACAATCCGCCCAAAGTCGAAGGCAAAGACGACGTAACCGGCGAAGATTTGATTCAGCGCGACGACGACAAAGAAGAAACCGTCAAAAAACGCCTTGCCGTTTACCACGAGCAAACCGAAGTGCTGGTTGATTTTTACAGCAAGCTGGAAGGCGAACACGCGCCGAAATACATCAAAGTTGACGGCACTCAGCCGGTAGAAGCCGTGAAAGCCGAAGTATTGAAAGGTTTGGGCAAATAAGTTTTGTCGAAGTAAAATCATGAGGCCGTCTGAAAAAATATTTTCAGACGGCCTTTTCATATTATTGTATGTGGGTCAACTGAATTTTTGTTCCAGTTCTTTTGCTAGAGTCCATCCTGCTGCTTCAAGTAATGCAACAGAAATAGTTGGTGCAACAACGCTGCCTAAGCCTGGAATTAATTTTGATAATTCTTTTGCTATTGTTTTTATGGGTTGTTTTAACATGGTATTTTTAATTGCAGCAATAGCCATTGCTTTGGCAGCTGCTTCGGTCATATTACCACCAAAAACAGCACAAAGGCTTGTGCACATGGTAGTCATTGTAACCATATCTGTAGCAATACCCAGTCCCGGTACGGGTACGGCGTTGCCTGCGGCAGCAGCAATTGCATGAGAATGAATAATTTTATGGCATTTTGATTCTTGGTCTGGTGTCATGGTTTTCTCACAATAAATAGGTAAAGTATAAAATCATCAAATACTACGTTATTCGTAGTAAATAATCAAGAGAAATATACGAAATTCGTAACTTTGATTTTTAGGATAGAAGTTATGAATTTACAAGAAGTTTTTACAAGGCGATTTAAGGAAGCGAGAAAAGCAAAAAATTTGACGCAGGAGAAACTGGGACTGGCGATAGGATTAGATGAGTTTGTAGCAAGTACGCGTATTAATCGTTATGAGAAAGGAAATCATCAGCCTGATTTGAATACTTTGCAGAAAATTGCTGAAGTATTGGAAGTTCCACCAGCCTTTTTTTTCAGTGATGATGAATTTTCTGTAAAAATTTTAGATTTATATGAGAATAATTAAGGTGTGTTGTGATGAGGCCGTCTGAAAAAATATTTTCAGACGGCCTTTTGTGTACAAAAGCTGTTAAAATCGAAGCTATAACTGTTTATCCGCAGGCATCTTATGAATCCCTTAATCTCTGACTTTCAAACTCCGCAACAACGCACCCCCGTCATCGTTGCCCTTGATTTTGACAACGAAAAAGACACGCTCGGATTCGTCCGCAACCTTGATCCGACCTTGTGCCAAATCAAAATCGGCAAAGAGCTGTTTACCGCAACTGGCCGTAATTTGGCAGAAAGCTTAATCAATCAAGGTTTCAAACTTTTCCTCGATTTGAAATATCACGATATTCCCCACACAGTTGCTCAGGCCTGTAAAGTTGCTGCCGATATGGGCGTTTGGATGGTCGATATGCACGCCTCCGGTGGCCGCCGCATGATGGAAGCCGCAGCAGAAGCCGTTGCCGGATATCAAACCAAGCCGCTTTTGATCGGCGTAACCGTGTTGACCAGCATGGAACAAAGCGACTTGGCAGAAATCGGTTTGAACATCGCCCCTGAAGAACAAGTCATCCGCTTGGCGAAACTGGCGCAAAGTTCGGGCTTGGACGGCGTGGTATGTTCCGCTCAAGAAGCCGCACCATTGCGCCGTGAATTGGGACAGGATTTTGTCTTGGTCACACCGGGCATCCGCTTGGACGTTGCCGGCAATAATGACGACCAACGCCGTATTATGACACCGGCCGAAGCATTGGCCGCTGGTTCAACCTATTTGGTAATGGGCCGTCCAGTAACCAAAGCTGCCGATCCGGTAGCCGTATTGCGTGAAGTGAACCGCGTGGTAAACCTTGAAGCAAACTGATTTTCAGGCGACCTTACAGGTTGAGGCCATCTGAAAAAAAAACACAACGGAGGCAATATGCCCACCAAGTTCCAACAAGAAACCCTCAAATCCCGTTTTGCACAAGCCAAAGTCCTGGTTGTCGGCGATGTGATGCTCGACCGCTATTGGTTTGGCGATGTGTCCCGTATTTCTCCTGAAGCCCCTGTGCCGGTGGCGAAAATCGCCCGTATCGACCAGCGGGCGGGAGGGGCGGCAAACGTTGCGCGCAATATTGCCTCATTGGGCGGTAAAGTAGGGCTGTTGTCCGTGACCGGCGATGACGAAGCTGCAGATGCACTGGACACATTGATGGTGCAAGATGGCGTTTCTTCCTATCTGATGCGCGACAAGCAAATTGCGACTACTGTGAAATTGCGCGTTGTTGCCCGTAATCAGCAGCTTATCCGACTTGATTTTGAAGAATCGCCTCATCGTGAGGTGTTGGAACAAATCAAGCATCAATACCGCGAAGTGTTGCCTGAATACGATGCCATTATTTTTTCAGATTACGGCAAGGGTGGCCTGTCGCATATTTCCGATATGATCGATTGGGCGAAACAGGCCGGTAAACCTGTTTTAATCGACCCCAAAGGCGACGATTACGAAAAATATGCCGGCGCTACGCTGATTACGCCGAATCGTGCAGAATTGAAAGAAGTGGTGGGCAGCTGGAAAAACGAAAACGATTTGACCGAGAAAGCCCAAAATCTGCGCCGTCATCTTGACTTGACCGCGATTTTGCTGACACGAAGCGAAGAGGGGATGACCCTGTTCAATGAGGGCGAGCCGATTTATCAGCCTACACGGGCTCAAGAAGTCTATGATGTATCCGGTGCGGGCGATACCGTTATTGCCGGAGTGGGCTTGGGTTTGGCCGCTGGTTATACCATGCCCGAAGCCATGCACCTTGCTAATACTGCAGCGGGCGTTGTCGTGGCAAAACTTGGTACGGCGGTTTGCTCGTTTGCAGAGTTGAATAAGGCATTGGAAGAGCAATAATGATTGTTTCAGACGGCCTTAAAATTCTAAATGCCGTCTAAAAATAGAGTTGGAAAATAATCCAGACAGACAAGTTTTTATTTTCAGACGGCATGATTTCTTCAAGGCCGTCTGAAAAATCAAAATAAAGGAAATTCATTATGACCATTATCGTAACAGGCGCGGCCGGCTTTATCGGCAGCAATATCGTCAAAGCACTTAACCAGCGCGGTATTACTGACATTGTTGCCGTTGACAATTTGAGCAAAGGCGAAAAATTTAAAAACCTTGCCGAGTGTGAAATTGCCCACTATCTCGATAAACACGAATTTATCCGCCAAGTGCGCGGCCATCTTCTGCCTTATGACGATATCGAAGCCGTTTTCCATCAAGGCGCATGTTCCGATACCATGAATCATGACGGCCTTTACATGATGGACAACAACTATCAGTACACGCTCGACCTCTTAGATTGGTGTCAGGACGAACGTATTCCGTTCCTCTATGCCTCCAGCGCCGCCGTGTACGGCAAAGGCGAAATCTTCCGTGAAGAGCGCGAACTGGAAAAACCACTCAATGTGTACGGCTACTCTAAATTCTTGTTTGACCAAGTATTGCGCCGCCGCATGAAAGAAGGCCTGACCGCCCAAGTCGTCGGCTTCCGCTACTTCAATGTTTACGGACAACAAGAGCAACACAAAGGCCGTATGGCATCCGTCGCCTTCCATCATTTCTACCAATACCGCGAGCATGGTTATGTCAACCTATTCGGTGCCAATGATGGCTACGGCAATGGCGAGCAAACACGCGACTTTGTCAGCGTAGAAGACATTGCCAAAGTTAACCTTTACTTCTTCGATCATCCCGAGCTTTCAGGCATCTTCAATCTCGGTACAGGTCGTAGCCAACAGTTTAACGATCTTGCCGCTGCCACCGTCAACGCCTGCCGTGCAGCCGAAGGCAAGCCTGAAATGAGTTTGAAAGAGTTGGTTGAAGAAGAACTTATTCGTTATATCCCATTCCCAGATGCGCTTAAAGGCAAATATCAGAGCTTTACTCAAGCGGATATCACCAAGCTGCGCGAAGCCGGGTATAAAGAAGAATTCTTGGATGTAAAACAAGGCGTCAGCCGTTACGTTAAATGGATGCTGGAGAACTTGGTTTAAGTCCTTCTGATTTGAATGATAAGGCCGTCTGAAAAACTTTCAGACGGCCTGAGACCTTTGCAAAATTCCTT
>NZ_KV833365.1:0-796 GCF_001837635.1 Neisseria sp. HMSC070H10 | reverse complement strand
CAGCCGAAACCTAAACAAAGATTTTCGGCTGTTTCCATCCCAAATCACTCCTGATTCCACTCAAATACTCTCTTAATCCCTCTTGGATACCTGATAATCAGGCATCCGACCGCCTTTTAGGCGGCAACAGGCACACTTAGCCTGTTGGCGGCTTTCAATAGGTTCAAACACATCACCTTCAGATGGCTTTGTGCACTCACTTTGAGCAGCCCAAAATAGGCTGCCCGGGCATAGCGGAATTTACGGTGCAGTGTACCGAAGCTTTGTTCGACCACATAACGGGTCTTCGACAAATATCGGTTACGTTTGGTTTGCGTTTCCGTCAGCGGATGTTTGCGGTGGGCTTTGCGCATAATGCCGTCCTGCAGCCGATGCTCTTCCAGATGTTGCCGGTTTTCCTCGCTGTCATAGCCTTTGTCGGCATAGACGGTCGTACCTTCGGCTATACCTTCCAGCAAAGACGGCAGGTGGTTGCACTCATGGGTATTGGCGGGGGTAATGTGCAGTTTCTCGATATAGCCTTTCTCATCGGTACGGGTATGTTGTTTGTAACCGAGTCTGTAGAGGCGGTTTTTCTTTGTCCAACGGGCATCTTTGTCCTTACTCGGTGTGGTTTGGCCGCTGACTTGTCCTTTGTTATCGACTTCTATGGCCTGACGCTGTTTGCTGCCGGCAGTTTGAATAATGGTGGCGTCAATGACGGTGGCGGATGCTTTCTCTACTTTTAAGCCTTTTTCGGTCAGTTGGCAGTTAATCAGTTTGAGCAATTCGGACAGGGTGTCGTCTTGCGCCAGCC
>NZ_KV833364.1:134680-248284 GCF_001837635.1 Neisseria sp. HMSC070H10 | reverse complement strand
CTTTGTCACCTTTTTCGCCTTTAGCGCCGGCTTCGCCGTCTTTACCGTTCTTACCATCTTTTACGATAGTAGTAGTGATTGAACCATCATCTAAATTAGTAATAGTAATAGTGTGAGTACCGTTTTCGTTATTATCTTCAACTCCAACAGCTAAGCCGCGAGCGCTATCACCTTTTTCGCCGGTATCGCCTTTAGGGCCAGCAGGACCAGCATCACCTTTTTCGCCTTTAGGGCCAGCAGGACCAATATCGCCTTTTTCGCCTTTAGGGCCAGCAGGACCAATATCGCCTTTTTCGCCTTTAGGGCCAGCAGGACCAGCATCACCTTTTTCGCCTTTAGCACCACCACCTACTACGCTCAGGGTGTATTCGTTAGTGCCGTTTGAAGTCATTTTCAGACCTTCACCAGCGATCAGTTTCAGGGTGTTATTGGCATTTGATTTAGGATCGTATTTGTATGTACCTGCAGCTGGTGAGCTACCGCTACCATCGTGGCCTTGAAATACAAATGGATTCAGATTTTCGATGCGGCTTGCTACGGCGAACAATTGAGAGCCGTTGATTGCATCGGTAGAAGTTTGAGAAATACGGCCTGCGGCAACGTTTTGGATTTGACGTTCTTTACCTGCAGAACCTACAGACAATACTGCGCCGTTATTTAAACCGCTGGTTGCGCCTGCGAAACCACCGTAAGTGTAGCCGCCAACAGTACCACTGTTGGTAGGTACGAATTTGCTGGTTGTAGAACCGTTACCCAGAGCTACGCTGTTTTCGATAGTAGATTTAGCTTCAGTACCCAAAGCCAGAGTGTTTCTAGCTGTTGCTTGAGCATCGTTACCCAGAGCAGTTGCATATTCACCGCCATTGGCTTGAGCGCCACGGCCTAATGCAATCGCTTGCGTAGAAGCAGCGTTACTTTGTACACCCAATGCTACCGCGTATTGAGCACTTGCTTTAGCAGCAGGACCGAAGGCAGAAGCAGAAATGCCGTCAGCGACAGAACCGCGACCGATTGCTACGGCAGAACCTTTTTTAGCTTGAGCATCGCCACCCAATGCTACCGCACCGTTTGCCAGGGCTTGAGAACGTTGACCGATGGCAGTTGCTACGATACCGGTTGCTTGAGCATTAGTACCGATTGCCATAGCTGAACCGGCATTATTAGCACCCACAACACCATCACCATCAGCACCAGTAGAGGTACCATCAGCTTTTGCTTCAAAACCTACAGCAACGTCAGCAGCTTGGCTAGCAACTGCGTCATTACCATGAGCGACAGAGTTATTACCCAAAGCTTTTGCTGTAAAACCTGTTGCGAGAGATTGCTCGCCACTTGCTGTAGAACCAGCACCTGTTGCAATAGCTCGAGTACCGGTAGCAGTAGCACGCAAACCAACAGCAACCGCATTGGTAGCACTTGCAGTCGTATTTTTACCAACAGCTACAGCATTATTACCAGCTGCAGCAGACTCATAACCAACAGAAACTGCAGAAGAACCAGAAGCATTAGATGATTTACCTACGGCAATAGTAGCCTGACCAGATGCTTTTGATCCAGAACCAAAAGCAAGAGACTCGCCACCACTAGCATTTGCTTGCTTACCAATAGCTACGTCCATATCTTTGCCTGATGTTGCTTTTGTACCGATCGCAACAGAGTCAATAGACTGATTAGTTGCACCAAAACCAACTGCAACACCATTTTCTTGAATTGCTTTTGCATCTTTACCAATAGCTACTGATTTATCACCAGTACCAGTCGCACTAGAACCAATCGCAATTGCGTCATGAGAGACTACATTATTACCGTTGTTTCTGTAAGTGTTTGCGCCAGTACCGATATTGATATTGCCAATACCTTGATTGGTACCAATGACATTCCCGGTATTATCTGATTTAATGGTAATCGTACTAGCAGATGTTTCCACACCTGCTTGAGCAGCACTAGAAGCCATCAAAGCACCTGCCGCCGCAACTGCAGCAGCTACGGCTTTACGCTTGTCAGAAGCGGATTTTTTGCCGTGTGCATGGCTGATCTCGGAAACCGCGGTCCATGTCTGGGTCGCGTGGTTCCAAATGACTTTAAAGACTTTATTCATATCGATTTTCCTGTAAGGGGTTTGATTTCTTTTGGGACGTGTTGCTCGGCTATAAACCGCCTGTCCACACATTTGCCGCATTTCAGAGTTTCCCCTTTATGCGGTTTCATGCCGTAATCTCGTGTATGCAATTCCCGTGCCAAAAGTCTCTACTCGGCCGAATAGCAGCTAAAAGCCTGTTTTATGGGATTTTATGCTGATACATTTCCAGAAGCTTGTGAAGTTTGGGAAACGATGTGCCGTTTTTTGTCAGCTTGTTTCTTAACAAGTCACTTTTTGTCAACTTCCTTCAATGCATTCGGAATCCTTGTCCAAATTTTATATGCGTTTGGTTTCGCAAATCAACTCTTCCGATAAAGTGTTATTTTTTCGCTCTCAACGGTAATCCCCGTTAGATTTACTTGTTGCTTTATTTAAACGCTTTTTCTAGCTATTTGATTTTACGTTTTTATTCTCAAACAATAATGATTATTAAATAATATATAATTTAGATAGTTTCTATTGCAATAGATTTGAATATTGGATTTATTTAGGTAATTAATGAAATTTGTATTGAAAATTGGTTTGAAACGTGTAATGGCTTTGCATAGCCTGTTTTTAGACGGCCTTGACCTTTCCTAACATATAAATAGTGCGCAAATGACACGAATTTATGCGCTATTAAGCCGATAGATAACATTAAAAAGGCAAGTGTAAAACTTGCCTTTACGTTTGGGATTTGTTTGTTCTCTATTGTAGAAAACTGTGTTGTTTTTTCAGACGGCCTTACCAACGGAATGTTTGGGTCACGCCTGCGGAAGCGCCGTTGTTGCCGGTATAGCCGTAGCCGCCGGTATGACTGGAGGCGCAGGCGGTGAGTGCGGCGAGGGTGAGGATGAGGAGGATGTGTTTCATGTTTTTTCTCTGAGTGGATTGGTTTGAGACTTGGGGTGTTGTGTTGCTGCATGAATCGGACAGGCTGGGGCTTGGTTGCTTTGTCCTGATTTACAGTTAGGCCGCTAAATTGTTTGATGATTGAAGAAGGCCGTCTGAAAACGGGTTTCATGATATTGAAACTTTGTTTTCAGACGGCCTTTATTTTATATCAGCTTATCAGTGGCGGAAATGGCGAATGCCGGTTACGACCATGGCGATGCCGTGTTCGTCCGCTGCGTCAAAGACTTCTTGGTCGCGCATGGAGCCTGCCGGATGGATGATGGCTTTGATGCCCTGCTCGGCAATGACATCTATGCCGTCGCGGAATGGGAAGAAGGCATCGGAAGCGGCACATGCGCCGTTGAGGTCGAGATTGGCATCTTGCGCTTTGCGGGCGGCGATGCGGGTGCTGTCCACGCGGCTCATTTGGCCTGCGCCGATGCCGTAGGTTTGACCGCCTTTGCCGAAGACGATGGCATTGGATTTGACGTATTTTGCGACGTTCCAAACAAACATCAGGTCGTTCCATTCTTGCTCGGTCGGTTGGCGTTTGGAGACGACTTTCAAATCGGCGCGGTTAAGTCGGTGAATATCGGGGGTTTGTACCAATAGTCCGCCGCCGACGCGTTTGAGTTCGAAGCGGTTGGCACCTGCTTCAAGCGGCACTTCCAATACGCGCACGTTTTTCTTGGCAGCGGCGATTTCGAGGGCTTCGGCGGTGAACTTCGGCGCCATGAGGACTTCCATAAATTGGTTGTCGGTAATTTGTTTGACGGTTTCGCCGTCTACTTCGCGGTTGAAGGCGATGATGCCGCCGAATGCGCTGGTGGTGTCGGTCGCGTAGGCGAGTTTGTAGGCGTCCAAGGTATTGGAGGCGATGGCTACGCCGCACGGATTGGCGTGTTTGACAATCACGCAGGCCGGCGCGTCAAAGGATTTGACAGCTTCCCATGCGGCATCGGCATCGGCAATGTTGTTGTAAGACAATTCTTTACCTTGCAGCTGTTTGTAGGCGGAAAGGCTGCCTGCGGCTGGGTAAATATCGCGGTAGAACGCGGCGCGTTGGTGTGGGTTTTCGCCGTAGCGCATGTCTTGCACTTTAATCCAGCTTTGGTTGAACTGGCTTGGGAATTCGCCGATTTTGGGCTGGCCGCTCAAGACGTCGTCTGAAAGCGAGGTCAGGTAGTTGGAAATCATGCCATCGTATTGGGCGGTATGGCTGAATGCTTTGCGTGAGAGGTTGAAACGGGTTTTGTCGCTCAATGCGCCGTTGTTGGCTTCGAGTTCGGCAGCGATGGCAGGGAAATCGGCGGTATCGGTAACGATGGCGACGTGTTTCCAGTTTTTCGCGGCAGAGCGCACCATGGTCGGGCCGCCGATGTCGATGTTTTCAATCGCGTCTTCCAGTGTGCAGTTTGGTTTGGCAATGGTGGCGGCGAAGGGGTAGAGGTTGACGCACACGAGGTCGATGTTGCCGATGCCGTGTTCTTCCATCTTGGCAACGTGTTCGTCCAAATCGCGACGGCCGAGGATGCCGCCGTGGATTTTCGGATGCAGGGTTTTCACGCGGCCGTCGAGCATTTCGGGGAAGCCGGTATAGTCGGCAACTTCGATAACGGGAACGCCTGCATCAGCCAAGAGCTTTGCTGTACCGCCGGTAGAGAGGATTTCAACACCGAGCTTGGTCAGGGTTTGGGCAAATTCGACTGCGCCTGTCTTGTCGGATAGGCTGATCAGGGCGCGTTTGATGGAAGACATTTGGATTTCCTTTGTTGAAGGTTTAATCAGTATGGGATGAAATTTCAGGGCGGTATTATCCCCCAGTTTCGCATTTTTAGCAGTAGGTTTTTGCAAATATTGTTAACAATTTTATTGTAAAAGGCCGTCTGAAACTTGGTTTCAGACGGCCTTTTGCTTTTGCCTATTTAAATCCCATTTTTTTCGCCACCCATACTGCGCCTGCCATGCCTGTGCATCATGGCATGAGTAAGGCAACGGGGGCGTAGGTTAGCTGGCATTTGTGCGCGGCAAGCGGTCGATTGTAATACTTGGCAATGACGGCCTGTACAGCGGCTTTGTCGTTATCGGGGGCAGCCGACGCCAAGATAGGGCAGGCAAGTACAAGTAGGGAAATAATGCGTTTCATGGAAATTTTCCCAAAATGTTTTATTAAAAATGATACTGCTGACTTAAGGCCGTCTGAAACCGTTTTCAGACGGCCTTTTTATGTTTGTTGCTCACACGTGTCAGCATACCGGCGACAAAAGTGGACGCAATAACGACGGTAATGCCCATCGCAGACATGCTACTTAAATGTTCGCCCAAAATTAACACCGCCATGATAACGCCGATGACAGGCTCAAGCGAAATCAGCAGGCCGGAGACGTTGGCAGGGACTGTGTTCATGCCTTTGTTCCACAACAGATAGGCAAGCCAGCTGCAGCCAATCCCCATATACAAAACCGACAGCGTACCGCCCCATGACCAATTGATTTGATAACTGTCTGCCAACACCAGCGAAAACGGCAGGCACAACACCGCCGCCACTGCCATGGAAGCCGCGGTAAATGCAGGCGCACCAATACGGACAATCATCTGCTGGCTCGGACGTATCACACCTGCAAAACCGAATCCTGCAAGCAAAATCAGCAAACAGCCGAACCAGTCAATCGTACCGCCCTCTTCTGCACCGCCCATGACCATCATGCCCACGCCGGCAAACGCCACCGCGCAGCAAATCCAGTGGTAAAGTTTGGCTTTGTCGTTGAAGAAGAAATGACCGACAAAGACGACCAGCAAAGGCTCCAGCCCCACCATGGTAACTGCGCTGGCAGCGGATGTATATTTCAAACCGATAAACTGGAGCATCAAAACGACAACGTAGTTGACAAAGGAAATCCACAACAACGGCTTCCACTCGCTCCGCGGAATCCTGCCCAAATGACGGCGGCACGACGGCAACACCATCAGAGCAGCAATCAACAACCGCGCCTCAACCATCAGCGCCGGGTCGAGCATCTCGTAGGAATATTTGGCAGCGATAAACGAGCTGCCCCAGATTAACAGTGCGAGTATTTGGTAAAGCATGGTTCAACTCATGGTAAAAAAATTAATCGTTTCTTCTCTGGTCTTCAGACGGCCTGAAGCCTTTTCAAGCTGTTTTTATTTTGATTGTGTCAACGAATCCAAAATTATCTAAGCAATGGATAAATGACATGGCCGGTTCTTTCATGATAGGTAGGCAGCAATGCACCCTATTCCTCTCTATTACAACAAACCATGCTGCTGCAGCTTTTTACGCAAGGTATTGCGGTTTAACCCCAAAATGGCCGCCGCTTTAGATTGGTTGCCACCGCATTGTTCCATCACGCAAATCAGCATCGGTTTTTCGACTTGGTGCAACACCATATCGTACACGCCGCAAGGTTCCGTACCATCCAAGTCTTTGAAGTATTGTCGTAAGTTTTGTTCAATACATTGCGCAATATCAGTAGTCGTTTGATTCATCGTGATGTCTTTCTTTGAGTTTGTTTTTAAATAGATTTATTTTTTAGATGATAAGGCCGTCTGAAACTCTTCAGCTTTCCCGATAGTGACACACCCAGCGGTCGGTTTTCTCCGAAAGCGTCTCAAGATAGGCGGCAAGGGTGTCGTATTGTGCTGCGGCACTGTCCAAGCGGTTGATGTCCCGGCGTGTTTGTTCGCCGTCGGGCATTTCGTCGATGTACCAGCCGATGTGTTTTCGGGCGATACGCACGCCGGCAATTTCGCCATAAAATTCATGCATGGCGCGGATGTGGTTCAAAATGGTGGCGTTGCATTCTGCCAAGCTCAAGGCTGGCGGCAAAACGCCGTGTTCGGCGTAATGTTTTAAATCGCGGAAAAGCCACGGTCTGCCTTGTGCGCCGCGCCCTATCATGATGCCGTCGGCGGCGGTTTGCTTGAGGACGGCGGCAGCTTTTTGCGGCGAAGTAATATCGCCGTTGACCCAAACGGGGATGTTCAGACGGCCTTTGGTTTCGGCAATCAGTTCGTAACGCGCTTCGCCTTTGTACATCTGCGTACGGGTGCGGCCATGAATGGCAAGGGCTGCGATGCCTGATTCTTCGGCGATTTTGGCGATGGTCGGCAAGTTTTGATGTTCGTCATGCCAGCCCAAACGGGTTTTGAGGGTAACGGGTACGTCCACCGCATTGACAACGGCTTTCAAGATTTCGGCAACCAAAGGCTCGTTTTGCATCAATGCGCTGCCTGCCTGCACATTGCAGACTTTTTTGGCCGGGCAGCCCATGTTTATATCAATGACCTGCGCGCCCAAGCCGACGTTGTAACGCGCAGCTTCTGCCATCTGCTGCGGATCGCTGCCGGCAATCTGCACGGCTACAACTCCGCCCTCGCCTTCAAAATCGCTGCGGCGCAAGGTTTTTTTGGTATGGCGCAAGGTCGGATCGCTGGTCAGCATTTCGCATACCGCCCACCCTGCACCAAACTCGCGGCAAATCCGGCGAAACGGCTTGTCCGTAATGCCTGCCATGGGGGCAAGTGCGATGGGGTTGTCAATGAAATAGCCGCCGATGTGCATGATGTGTGCGCCGAATTGAAAGGGCTGAAATTGTACAATTTTTAAGCAACTTTTCCAATCGTATTTACATGTTGCACAATGAAAAAGGCCGTCTGAAACTCAGTTTCAGACGGCCTTTTCAGACATAACATTTAAATAAACAGCATGACAACCATCTGCACTGCGGTCTGAATCATGGCAATAATCGGCCAAATCAGTTTGGCCAGCAGGCCGGTAAACAACAGGATCAGGATAATCCATGTGCCGTATGGCTCAATTTTACGGAACTGCATGGACTGCTTGGCGTTAAGGAAGGTATCGATAAAAATACCGCCGTCCCAAGGCAAAATCGGAATCAGGCTGAATGCAACCCAAATCGAGTTCACCATCACGCCGTAACCTGCCATCTGCACCAAGGGCGCTTGATAAGACTCAGGCACATACGCGGAAAATACGACGACAAAGCCCCAAAAGAACGCCAAAATCAGATTGGCAATCGGACCTGAAATCGACACCCAACGCCACGCACGGCGCGGATCGCGGAAATTGCGCGAATCGATGGGCATGGGGCGCGCCCAGCCGAATAGAAAACTGCCTATCATCAGACACACCAGCGGCACGACAATCGTACCGACAGGGTCGATGTGCGGCAGCGGATTGAGGGTCAAACGCCCAAGCTGCTCGCCGGTATGGTCGCCCCAATAACGCGCCGTATAACCGCGTGCCACTTCGCGCACGGTAATGGCCAACAACACAGGCAATACTGCCAGCAGAAATACGCCTAAATCAAAATTTGCAAACATGGTTTTCCTTATCAAACATGCCGTCTGAAAACAGAAAATATCCTTTCAGACGGCCTGAGGCTTTAATCGTCTTCTTTTTTATTCGAACTGAAAAACTCTTTCAGCTCTTTCCAAGTAATGCCCTTACCTTGCGGATTCAATTTGAAGACTGGTTTGCCGTAATTGCTGTACACACTGTCGCCGATAATATTGATGGCCTTATGCGTACCGTTAATTTGTATATACATGCGGGAAGCCAACATACGGCCTTTGCGGTCAAGATAATAGTCGACAACAGGATTGTTACCGACTATACGCTGGAAGCTAAGTGGCTGGTTATCACTTATGCTGACAAACATACTGAAAAATTCCCGCGCATTTTTATAATCTTCTTCTGTTGACCCTGGTTGGGGCGTTTTCTGTAATTTCGACAATTCTTCATCAAAAGCCTTAGCCACTGCCTTCATTACGACTGAATCATACTCTGGTTTCATGACATGACGTACACGATAGCGTGCATGGTTTGCCTTACCAAAGGCATCCATTTCTTTAAATACATATGCATCAGCAGGCATAGCCTTATTAGCACTCAAAAAAGCACGCACCCCTGCCTCTGCAATATGATCAAAAGGCACGCCTTTCGAATCACCGATTTCTTTCAAACTCAATTTTAAAGGTTCTTTGATTAAACGTTTGCCGATTTTCTCATCGGTGTACGCATTAACAATGGCAGACACGCTGGCAGGCGGATCAACATAGACTTCCCATTTTGCCGCATCCAGTTTCATAGGAAGTTTGATACTAAGTTTTTCATTGTGGTTGTTGATGGCCAATTCAGGAATCATCTCAAACTGACGCGTTGATAGGTCAACAGCTACCTCATAATTCAGATGAACCCCTTCCATGTAACTGGATATGGCAGGATATTTATCCAGATAATCAACGGCAACTTGTGCGATATTGCCGTCCGGCAAGGCATCAAGCATTGCATTGCGGAACTCAGCCTCTTCTCGTTCAGAAAACTCCTGCTTCAAAGCAGCATCGTCTTCTTGAGCAACCTCCATAGAGGCTGCCGCCTTCCCCTCTTTGGCTTTGGCATCCTCTGCTTTCGCTTCTGCTTTCTTTTCCACCTTTTCATCTGCCAATACAGCTTCAGCCAATGGGCTGATATATACTTGAGAGCTGCCTGTGATGTTAAAGCTGTGGTCTTCTTTTAAAATACGGTCATTGGAAATCGACATGACCTCGTGTGCGGTTTTGTGATCCAAATTACTGCACGCGCTCAAACCAAATGCCGCAGCAATGGCCAAACCAATTATCTTCTTCATTCTGCCCAACCTTTTTGACGAAATGATTTTATTAGCACAATTTAACACAAGGAACTGATTCCATAAAGGCTTTCAAACAGCATGATTCATTGCTTCTCGCTATCATGCCCAATTCGATCGCCCTATCTATTTTAAGCCTAAAGGCCGTCTGAAACTTCAAATCCAGTTTCAGACGGCCTTTGATTTCCTATTTAAAATGCCACAGCTGTTTTACAGGCTGTAATACATTTCAAATTCCAGAGGATGCGGCGCCATGCGGATGCGGCGGACATCTTCCTCTTTAAAGGCGATGTAGCTGTCAATCCAGTCTTTGCTGAATACGCCGCCGCGCAGGAGGAATTCGTGGTCGGCTTTGAGAGCGGCCAGTGCTTCTTCCAAAGAAGCGCAAACGGTTGGCACCAATGCATCTTCTTCCGGCGGCAGATCGTAGAGGTTTTTATCGGCAGGGTCGCCCGGATGGATTTTGTTTTGAATGCCGTCCAAACCGGCCATCAACAAAGCGGCAAACGCCAAGTATGGGTTGGCGGTCGGATCAGGGAAACGCGCTTCGATGCGGCGTGCTTTGCTGCTGTTCACAGACGGAATGCGGATGGAAGCGGAACGGTTTTTAGCGGAATATGCCAGTTTAGTCGGTGCTTCAAAGTGCGGCACGAGGCGTTTGTATGAGTTGGTGGATGGATTGGTAATCGCGTTCAGGGCTTTGGCGTGTTTGATGATGCCGCCGATGTAGTAGAGCGCGGTATCAGACAAACCGGCATAGCCGTCGCCTGCAAACAGGTTTTGACCGTCTTTCCAGATGGATTGGTGGACGTGCATACCGCTGCCGTTGTCGCCCATAATCGGTTTAGGCATGAAGGTGGCGGTTTTGCCGAAGTTGTGGGCAACGTTTTGAATCACGTATTTCATGTCTTGGGTTTGGTCGGCGCGTTTGACCAAAGTGGCAAAACGCGTGCCGATTTCCATTTGGCTGCCGGTACCGACTTCGGCGTGATGAACTTCTACTTCGATGCCGAGTTCTTCCAAAACATTGACCATGGCAGAACGCAGGTCTTGACCGCAGTCAATCGGCGCAACAGGTGCGTAACCGCCTTTGACGGTCGGACGGTGGCCGGTATTTTGACCGTCCATGTGCAGGCCGCTTGACCATGCGCCGCTTTCGGAAGTGATTTCGTAACGGGTTTTGTGCATATCGGTTTCAAATTCTACGCCGTCAAAAACGAAGAATTCAGGCTCAGGGCCGAAATAGGCAGTGTCGCCGATACCGGAAGATTTCAAATAGGCTTCGGCGCGGCGGGCGATGGAGCGCGGGTCGCGGTCGTAGCCTTGGCCGTCGGCCGGGTCGATAACGTCACAGGTAAAGACAACGGTGGTATCGTCGTAGAAAGGATCGACGAAGGCTGTAGATGCATCGGGACGCAACTGCATATCGGAAGCCTGAATACCTTTCCAACCGCCGATGGACGAACCGTCAAACGCTTGACCGTTTTCAAACCATTCTTCGGGATCGTCGAGGACGATGCGGGCGGGGATGGTAAAGTGGTGCTGCTTGCCTTTGGTATCGGTAAAGCGCAAATCTACGAAGCGGGCTTCGCTTTCTTCAATCAGTTTTACAGCGTCTTTGATGGACATCTTCAGCTCCTGAGGGAATGGGTTTAAGTTGTTATTCTACCACGGTAAGGCCGTCTGAAATACATCAGGGCACCCGTTTTTACGCAATGAAATATAGTTTCAGACGACAAGATTGTCAACAATATGCTTCGATTTGTCTGTTCAAAAGCGGAATGCCCGCCCTTTTATCCGAATGCCGACAAAACAGATGCCGTCTGAAAGCAGTTCAGACGGCATCTGTTGTTTGATTTGAAAATGGTCAACGAGGATCGTGGTTGCAGACAAATTTGTACACACTCTCTCCACCCATACCGGGAATAACATAACTCCATTCGGCATAGGATGGTGTATAAGAACCGATAGGGTTTCCCGATTCGGAATACCACGTTACTGTCAAAGCCCTAAAACGTTTACCACTGCAATCCATTTCTTCCAACGCTTTAGCTGTATTATAAAATTTTCCATTGCTAATCATCTTTTTCGGCTTGGCGTACCTTGTTTCAAACCATGCACTATTGTCCGTACGGCTGTCTGCATCACCAAATATGGTAGTATTGTTACTGTTAATACCTAGCAACACCCAATCTTCCGCCACCGCCGGCGTTGCCAACCCTAATGCAAATACTGCCAAGCACAACATCTTTTTCATGTCCGTCCCTTTCGTCCTTATCAACAAAATAAAGTTAAATTGTAAAAAAATGACTTTTTTTCAAGAAACAAATATTCCATCATGCTACCTGACAACCGTTTCAGACGGTATCGTTTCCATCTGTACGCCGCCGTTATAAAATAGCCGTCTCGTCTTTTGGAACACGACCATGACTACCCTCCCCCGTTACGCCGTTTTCGGCAATCCCGTTGCACACAGTAAATCGCCGCAAATCCATCAGCAGTTTGCACTGCAGGAAGGTGCGGCCATCGAATATGGGCGCATTTGTGCCGACATCGGCAGTTTTGCCGAGGCTGTTGCGGCATTTCGTACCGAGGGCGGGCAAGGTGCGAATGTAACCGTCCCGTTCAAGCAGGAAGCTTTTGCACTGGCGGACGAACATTCCGACCGCGCTTTGGCTGCCGGCGCGGTCAATACGCTGGTGTGGTTGGAAGACGGCAGGATACGCGGCGACAATACCGACGGTATCGGTTTGGCCAACGACATCACGCAAGTCAAAAACATTGCCATCGAAGGCAAAACCATTTTGCTTTTGGGCGCGGGCGGCGCGGTGCGCGGCGTGATTCCAGTGTTGAAAGAACACCGCCCTACACGTATCGTCATTGCCAACCGTACCCACGCCAAAGCTGAGGAATTGGCTCGGCTTTTCGATATTGAAGCCGTCCCGATGGCAGATTTGAACAGCGACTTTGATATCATCATCAACGGCACGTCCGGCGGCTTGAGCGGTCAGCTTCCAGCCGTCAATCCTGAAATTTTCCGCAACTGCCGCCTTGCCTACGATATGGTTTACGGCGACGCGGCGCAGGCGTTTTTGAACTTTGCCCGAAGCAACGGCGCGGCCGAAGTTTCAGACGGCCTGGGCATGCTGGTCGGTCAGGCTGCCGCCTCCTACCATATTTGGCGCGGATTTACGCCCGATATCCGCCCTGTTATCGAATACATGAAAGCCCTGTAACCATGTTCCGCATCATCAAATGGCTGATTGCCCTGCCCATCGGCATCTTCATTTTCTTCAACGCTTATGTGTACGGCAACATCATTACCTACCGCGCCGTCGCGCCCAGCAAAACCGCTTTCATGTCCATGCGCATGAGCCAGTTTGCAAGCGAAGGGCGTGATGTCGAGCTGGACTACCGCTGGGTGCCTTACGACCAAATTTCCGTCAACCTCAAAAAAGCCCTGATTGCTTCCGAAGACGCCAACTTTGCCGAACACAGCGGCTTTGACTGGAACGGCATCAAATACGCCATGAAACGCAACAAGCAAAGCGGCGAAGTCAAAGCCGGCGGTTCGACCATCAGCCAGCAGCTGGCGAAAAACCTGTTTCTCAACGAAAGCCGCAGCTACATCCGCAAAGGCGAAGAAGCGGCGATTACGGCGATGATGGAAGCTGTTACCGACAAAGACCGCATTTTTGAGCTGTATTTAAACTCAATCGAATGGCACTACGGCGTATTCGGCGCGGAAGCGGCATCCCAGTATTTCTACAAGAAACCTGCTTCCGCCCTCACACGCCAACAAGCCGCCAAACTCACGGCGCGCGTTCCGGCTCCGCTGTTTTACGCAGATCACCCTAAAAGCAAACGGATGCACAACAAAACCAATATTATCCTGCGCCGCATGGGTTCGGCAGAATTGCCCGAAAGCGATATGGATTAATTCAAAAGGCCGTCTGAACATTTCAGACGGCCTTTGTTTTTAGGCTTTCTCTTCCGGCTCCGGTACGTCAAACACTTGGCGCAAGTAAGCGAGGAAGGTGTTGTTGGTGGTCATGGTTTTGCCCGGGGAGTCGGAGAGTTTGGCAACGGATTGGCCGTTGCACTCGACGAGCTTCAAGACAATGTTCAAAGGCGTGTGTCCCAAATCGTTGGTCAGGTTGGTACCGATACCGAAACTGGTTTTGAAACGGTCTTTGAAGTATTGGTGCAACGCCCATGAACGCTCAATATCAAGGCCGTCTGAAAAAGTCAGCATTTTGGTTCGGCTGTCGATTTTGAGTTTTTTGTAATGCTCGTAGGCTTTGTCGCCCCAAACATAAGGATCGCCGCTGTCGTGGCGCAAGCCGTCGAAGAGTTTGGCGAAATACAGGTCGAAATCGCGCAAGAAGGCATCCATGCCGACCACGTCTGTCAGGGCGATGCCGAGGTCGCCTCGGTATTCGTGTACCCAGCTTTCCAGCGCGGCTTTTTGGAAATTGCGCAAACGTACGTCCAAGGCTTGGAAGGCTTGGAGGAACTCGTGCGCCATGGTACCGATGGGTGTGATGCCGAGTTTTTTGGCCAGATAAACGTTGCTGGTACCGCGCACGATATCGGGAGCGGCTTCCAGTAAAGTGCGGATAACGTGTTCCTGCCATGCAAGGGTGTAGCGGCGGCGCGTGCCGAAATCGGAAATCAGGAACGGCGGATCATTCGGATTTTGTGTAGCCGCAATTTCCTTCAACTGTTGCGCTTTAGCCTGCAAACGGCGCTCGCCTTCTTCAATGACGGCTGGCGTTTCCAAGCGGCGGAAATAGAGTTCGTTGACAATGGCAAGAATGAAAATCTCGAAGAACATCGCCTGTATCATCGGACCTTCGATGCGGATGTTCAGACGGCCTTGATCGTCGGGACTGACTTTGACGAAGCGTCGTTGGAGTTGGAAAAGTTCGAGATAATCGACAAAATCGCTTTTGATAAAACGCAGACTGCGCAGGTAGTCAAGTTCGTCATGGGTAAAGCGCAGCTGACACAGGGCATCGAGTTCGCGTTCCAAGTCTTCTTGAATATCGGCCAGCGGATACACCATCTCTTTGTTGCGGCAGCGGAATTCGTAGAGGCTGTGGGTTTGCGGGAATTGGTGCAACACGACTTGCAGCATGGTGAATTTGTACAGGTCGGTATCAAGCAGGGATTGGATAATGGGCTGATGAGCAGACATAAGCTTTCTCTGAGTAAACGTGGGCGTTGAGGTATCAATTTTAATGGAAAAGGCCGTCTGAAAGAAACCTTATTCAGACGGCCTTTATCTTATTAATCCAGCTGCGCTACGGAAACCGGCAAAGAGCGGATGGTAGACAACATCGTGCTGGCATCTTTTTGCTGTTTGCGGAACGCGGCCATATTGGTCGGGGTCAATTTCGGCGTCGGCAGGGCGACGGTAGTCGGGTTGACCGGCTGGCCGTTGACGCGTGCTTCGTAGTGCAGGTGCGGACCGGTAGAACGGCCGGTTGTACCCACAAAACCAATCACTTCGCCGGCGCGGACTCTGCCGTCGGCAGGGCTGAACGCACTCATGTGGCCGTACAGGGTTTCCACGCCGTTGGCATGGCGAATCATCACGGTATTGCCGTAGCCGCCTTTCCAACCTTTGAAAATTACTTCGCCGTCGGCGGCGGCCTTAATCGGCGTACCGGTCGGCGCGGCATAGTCGATACCGGTGTGCATACGGACGGTATGCAAAACCGGATGGACACGGTAGCCGAACGGGGAAGAAATGCGCGTGTATGCAACAGGCTCGGTATTAAAGCCTTCTTTTTGTTGCAGGGACTTACCGTTTTGGTCGTAGTAGCTACCGCTTTCTTCGTCGCCTTTGCCTTGGCTGTAATAATAGGCTTGATAAGTTTTGCCGTCTTTAACCACTTCAGCCGCCAAAATATCGCCGACGGCCATTTGTTGGCCGCGGAAATACATGCTGTTGTACAAAAGGCGTACGGTATCGCCTTCTTTCAAATCGCTCATATTAAACGAGTCGGCAAAGATTTCTTTGAGCTGGATATACACTTCGGAAGGGATTTCGGCACGGAGCATATCGCCGATGGCGGAAGTGCGGATTTGCACGGAGCGCAGGG
Organism: Neisseria sp. HMSC070H10; assembly: GCF_001837635.1. Lineage (NCBI taxonomy): Bacteria > Pseudomonadati > Pseudomonadota > Betaproteobacteria > Neisseriales > Neisseriaceae > Neisseria > Neisseria sp. HMSC070H10. The sequence continues at coordinate 232,490 of NZ_KV833364.1, read as the reverse complement.
TCGGCATGGTTTTCATGTCGATTTCGGCATTGGAGATGCGCCATTTGCCTTTGACTTTTTCCAAAGCGACCAAATTGCGTTCCAATTCTTCATCGGTAAAGAATTGAACGTCGGTCACTTGGCCTGAAGAATCGATGCGGATGTTGACGGATTGGTTGGTCCGCAGGTTTTTCATGTCGAGGTTGGCATTGTTTTTCGCCATGATTTGCTTGATGTCTTCTTGGTTGACACCCATGCGCGTCAAAACGTCTGCCAAAGAGTCGCCGGCTTGGACGGCTTCTTGCACCCAATAGCTGGATTGGTAGGTATTGGTTTCCACATAAACGGCAGGCAGCTCTTCGGAAATACGCTCGACTTTGAAATCGGTTTGTGCTGGTTGAGGGTCGGTAATGGCGTATGCGGTCATGATGCCTGAAGCCGGCAGCAGAAACGCTAAGAGGATTGCTTTGAATCGAGTGGAATATTTGTTTTTAATCACGCGTTATCCTTAATGGGGCGGTCTGTTTTTTAGGTTTGCAGAATGCCGGCACATCCGGCCTGCCGCGACCGCCTGCTGGTTTAAACAGTTTTGGGGATAAAGGACTTTGAGTCTTTTTTCCGATCTGAAAATTAGGTTTTCATTCGGAATGAATGAGGTCGTGTTTGAGATTGACGTTATTATCAGGGCTATTGTGTTGATTTACACCCTGTTTTTCTGAAATTTACGCCATGCATTTTAGCATGACAGCCCGTTTTTTCCAAACCGGCCGTCTGAACGGCTCTTTTTGAGTGCGTGAGGGCAAGGTTCCGAAACGCATCATTTGTCGCGTAAAATAACGGTTTTTCTATCTATTTTCGCTTATGAAGCTGACCCTCGCCCTCCCCTCGCTCAACCGCTTTGCCGACGAATCCGTCCCTGAGCTTGCCTTACCTGCTTTTAACCGTCTTTTGCGTTACGGCATATTACGCAAAGAAACACTCAGGCCGTCTGAATTTTACGGCCGCCATTTGTGGGGCGGCAGCCTCATTGCCCAAGTGCAACGTTTACACCACACAAGCCAAAAACGCGCGGCCGCTTTTGCCTCTCCGGTTTGGCAACAGATGGGCATGCACCATGTCAACATTATCAGCAGTGAGTTTATCGGCATCCAAAAAGAGGAGGCGCAGCGGTTATGTGCGGATTTGTCGGCGTTTTATCAAGATAAAGATTGGCAATTCGAGCCGCTTTGCGAAAGCATGTGGCTGCTCAGTATGCCGACGATAGAAGATTGGGGGGCGGAATGTGTTTTGGATGTGTGCGGGCAGCCGGAAATGGACGGTCAGGCACACGGCAAAGATGCGGTGTTTTGGTTAGCCATGCAGACGGAAATCCAAATGTTTCTCCACACGCATCCGATTAACCAAGTGCGTGAACAACAAGGATTGCCGGAAATCAACGGTTTGTGGCTGTGGAATGATGCGAACGGTACACAGTCTGCGGATATTGTCGCTTCAGACAGCGCATGGGCGCGTTTTTCAGATACGCCCAAACTCGATGCGCCGTATGATTTGAAGGCTTGGTTTGAGATGATTCGAGAAACAGGCAACACGGTTTCAGACGGCCTTATCTTTTTGGACGACTTGGTTTCCACCTTACAGACAGGCGATGTTTGGGCATACAAAGATATTTTGGAAGGCTGGGAAAATAGTTGGTTTGCGCCTTTATGGGACGCTCTTGATTCAGGCCGTCTGAAAGCAGTGTGCATTGCCACAGACGGCAAAAACGGCGGCACGCTGGAAATCGGCCGCCGTTCAAAATGGGCGTTTTGGCGCAAAGCCAAAACGTTTAACGGATCATGGTAAGCGGTTTTAGGCCTCCAACGCCTCCAATTTGGCCGAAATTCTATCCCACACATCCTGCAACGGAATCGCTTTCAACAAACGGGTCGGATCGTTGGTATCGATGCTGTCGGGGTTAGGTAATTCGGCATAATCACCGGCATAAATGACTTCCGCCTGTTCGGAATACGGACGCCATTTGTCCACCCATGACGCGCCAAACAAAGCGATTTGCGGTTTATCCAAAGCGGCGGCGATGTGCATCGGTGCGGAATCGACACCGATAAACAGTTTGGCGCCCTCAATGGCCGCCGCCAATTCACGCAGGCTCAGGCATCCGGACAACACCCAAATTTTTCCGCCTTCCGGAATATTCAGACGGCCTATAATTTCCTGAAGCATGTATTGCTCGACAGTGTCGGGGGAAGCGGTCAATACGACATTCTGCCCGCTGTTGAGCAGAAGCTGTACGATGGCGGCGTTTTTTCCGTCTTCCCAACATTTGAAATGCCAACGCGCACCCGGGTGCATCAACACATAATCTTCGCCGTTCCAACCCTGAGCACGCAATTTCTGCCGCATGCTTTCCCTTGCATCTTGTGCCACCCAAAGGCGCACCTTCGCATCGGCTACGTCTTCCGGCTGGATAAGCGGCGCAAGGATATTCAACTGGTTTTCAACGATATGATGGCTGGGATCCAGCTCATGGTTGATAAAATCATGACAGAAACGCCACAAGAAACCGTCACGCTTGATGCAGTCCAAACCCACGCTGCAACGGGCGCACAGTTTGGCGATTATTGCCGCGCGCCATTGGTCGGACAGGTTGAAAGCCCAGTCGTAATCGCGCGCCTTCAGCTTTGAAAAAAGGTTTTTCTCACACGCCAACTGCTTGAATACGCCCAGCTTCTTCCAATTTCGATCAATGGTAAAAATCTGCGCAATCTGCGGATTATCGGCAATCAGCTGCTCTGTACCGGCATACACCAGCATATCGATTTCGCAATCGGGGAAACGGGTTTTCAGCGCATCGACCACCGGCGTGCTTAAAAGCACATCGCCATGATGGCGCAATTTGATGATCAGGATGCGTTTGGGTTGGGATAAAGACATACGAAACTTTCAGACGGCCTGTTGATTGGCTGCTATTGTAAAGCGGAAAACAGGTTTCATAAAATACAAAACAGGCCGTCTGAAAGCTATCCTGCTGATTCATCGCTATAAAATCCGCACAAGCCATGCAATTTATATTACAATCCGCACCCCGTGGTTCGAAAACCTCCCACATTAAAAAACTAAGGAAACCTCATGTCCCGCAACAACGAAGAGCTGCAAGGCATCTCCCTTTTGGGCAACCAGAAAACCCAATACCCGAGCGAATACGCGCCTGAAATTTTGGAAGCGTTCGACAACAAACATCCCGACAACGACTATTTCGTCAAATTCGTCTGCCCCGAGTTCACCAGCCTCTGCCCGATGACCGGCCAGCCCGACTTTGCCACCATCTACATCCGCTACATCCCCCATATCAAAATGGTGGAAAGCAAATCCCTGAAACTCTATCTTTTCAGCTTCCGCAACCACGGCGACTTCCATGAAGACTGCGTCAACATCATCATGAAAGACCTCATCGCCCTGATGGATCCGAAATACATCGAAGTATTCGGCGAATTCACACCGCGCGGCGGCATCGCCATTCATCCGTTTGCCAACTACGGCAAAGCGGGCACAGAGTTTGAAGCTTTGGCACGCAAACGCCTGTTTGAACACGACGCACAATAATTCCGTTCAGATGGCCTAACGCCTTTTTCATTGCAAGACTTTATTTATTGCACAGTCTCGCAAGGTTTCATGCCGTCTGAAAAACTTCCGAAAGATTTCCATGTACGAATTTACCGCCGCACAGCAGAAGAAAGCGCTCTTCTGGCTGGTGCTTTTCCATATTTTTATTATTGCTGCCAGCAACTATCTGGTGCAGTTCCCCTTTCAAATTTTCGGTATCTTTACCACTTGGGGCGCATTTTCTTTCCCCTTTATCTTCCTCGCTACCGACCTGACTGTGCGCATTTTCGGCGCGCCGTTGGCGAGACGGATTATTTTTTGGGTGATGTTCCCCGCCCTACTGCTCTCTTACGTCTTCTCCGTCCTCTTTCATGACGGCAACTGGACAGGCTGGGCATCTTTGGCCGACTTTAACACCTTTGTCGGCCGCATCGCATTGGCCAGCTTTTCCGCCTATGCGCTCGGGCAAATTCTCGATATTTTCGTGTTCAACAGATTACGCCGTCTGAAATCATGGTGGGCAGCCCCTACTGCTTCCACCGTCGTCGGCAACGCTTTGGACACGCTGGTGTTTTTTGCCGTTGCCTTTTACGCGAGCAACGATGAATTTATGGCGGCAAATTGGCAGGGTATCGCATTTGTCGATTATCTGTTCAAACTCGCCATCTGCACCCTCTTCTTCCTGCCTGCCTACGGCATCGTATTGAGCATCTTGACCAAAAAACTGACTTCCTTAAACGTCCGTCAAGAAATGCCCGAATCGGTTTTAGCCGAATAAGCAGCAGATAAAAAACAAGGCCGTCTGAAACTGTAATCGTTCAGACGGCCTTTTATGTTTTCAAATGATTAACCGGTCAATTGTTTGGTAATCAGTTTTTTCAGCGGAGGGAAGTTATTGCTTGCACGCAATACCAAACCGCGCAGCAGTTTCGCCGGAGCAGTTTCATTGGTAAAGAGTTTCAGCAGCATATTGGTGCCGTGGTAAATCGGATGGGCGTGAAGCATATGCTTGGTGCTGTATTTTTCCAGTAGGCTCTTCGCACCAATATCCTGACCGCGTTGCTCGGCTTCGAGAACCAATTTGGCCAAAAGATCGGCACTTGCCAGACCCAAGTTGAAACCGTGCGCAGTAACCGGATGCATACCGACCGCGGCATCGCCGATCAACGCGCTACGTTTGCCGTAGAAACGTTGGGCAATCATGCCGACCAAAGGATAATTGTGAATGGTGCTGACCAATTCCATATCGCCCAAGCGGCCTTTGAGTTGCTCTTTCACGCTGGCTGCCAATTCTTCCGGCGACATGTTTTTAATCGTTTCGGCTTTATCGCTGTCCACCGTAATCACCGTATTGGTCAAATGCTCTTCCAAAGGCAGCAACGCAATGGTGCGGCCGTAGTGGAAGCATTCATATGCGGTATGCAGGTTGGACAAAGTATGCTTCATGCGGCACACGAACATGGTGCGGCTGTAATCGTGCATGTCGGAAGAAATGCCCAATTGACGGCGTGTTTGTGAGAAGCGGCTATCGGCGGCCAACAACAGACGGCCGGTCAATACTTCGCCGCTTTCCAAAATAACTTGCGCCTCATTGTCGGAAGTTTTAACTTCTTTAACATTGGTGCCGGTCAAGATTTTGACGTTGTCCAATTTGGACACGACTTCATAAGCGGCTTTACGGATGTTGTGATTGGAAATCAAATAGCCCAAGCAATCAGCAGGCTCACCGCGCGCCTGAGTCGGTTGCGGGAAGTGGAGCTGGTAATCGGAATGACCGTTCAACACTTTGGCATCGCGCAAAGGATAAATTTCGTCTTTTGGAATCAAATCCCACATACCCAATCGCTGCATGATTTCGCGCGACAAGTGCGTCAGTGCGATTTCACGGCCGTCATACGGCGGATTTTGCAACACTTCTAAAGGACTTCTTTCAATCAGGGTTATGCTCAACCCGCTTCCGGCCAACTCTGCGGCAAAACTTAATCCGGCAGGGCCTGCGCCGACGACGAGAATATCACTGTGTAAGCTCATGGGAGGAATTCCTTGTATTCAACTGATACGGATTTTTTCAGACGGCCTTAAGTTTACTGTGTTTAGCTACATGAGGGTAAATCAAAGGCATTTGATAGATTATATAGAAAGCATTGATAGAATAAAACAAATGTTATCAATTGTAAGCGTGTTTTTACTTTGGCCTTAATATAAATCAAGCTTCACGACATACGGATTTTATCAAACAGACAAAACAGTCTGACAAACAAAAACCGCATTCCGAAAAGGGAATGCGGCTTTCAATCGTAAAACGATTATTCTTCAGAACCAGTGTAAGGACGGATGCTGACGGTTTTACGGTTCAGCGCGCCTTTGGTTTTGAATTCAACGTAACCGTCGACTTTAGCAAACAAAGTGTGGTCTTTGCCCATGCCTACGTTGTCACCTGCGTGGAATTTAGTACCGCGTTGACGAACGATGATGGAGCCTGCCGGAATCAGCTCGTTGCCGTAGGCTTTAACGCCCAAGCGTTTGGCTTCTGAATCGCGACCGTTGCGGGTGCTACCGCCTGCTTTTTTACTTGCCATTTGTAATACTCCTGAACTTACTTGAAATTAGGCAATTGCCACGATTTCGATTTGGGTGAAATTTTGGCGATGGCCTTGGCGTTTTTGGTAGTGTTTGCGACGACGCATTTTGAAAATGCGTACTTTCTCGCCACGACCATGAGCAACGACTTTAGCTGTTACTTTTGCGCCTTCAATAAAAGGTGCGCCTACTTTTACAGATTCGCCGTCAGCAATCATCAAAACTTCAGTCAGTTCGATTTGGCTGTCGAGTTCGGCTGGTATCTGTTCTACTTTCAATTTTTCGCCAACGGAAACTTTGTATTGTTTACCGCCGGTTTTTACGACCGCGTACATACTCAACTCCATGAGAATTAGGTTAACTTTCCGCACACCATGTGCGAAACGAGCTATTCTATTTCTATTTGCCTGTTTTGTCAAAATTTATTTTATTTACAAGTGAAAAGGCCATCTGAAAGATATGTTGCATGCTTTTTAACTGATATAATCACGCGCTGGATTGCTGATATCTTTATGCAACATTATTACCCCGACCGAATGTACGGGTTTAAACAGATTCATTGGAGCCCCGCTCCGTTTTGTCAACAGAGAATGTTTTATGCTCGAAAACCTGCCTTACTTCCAACGCCACCTGCCCGATGACCTTGCCAAAGTTAATGCGGTCATCAACCAAGCTGTTCAATCCGATGTCGCGCTGATTTCGCAAATCGGCACATACATCATCAGCGCGGGCGGTAAGCGCCTGCGTCCGATTATTACCATTTTGGCAGGCAAAGCAGTCGGGCATGACGATGAAAAACTGTACTCGCTGGCAGCGATGGTGGAATTCATCCACACCTCCACCCTCCTGCACGACGATGTTGTCGATGAAAGCGATTTGCGCCGCGGCCGTAAAACCGCAAACAACCTCTTCGGCAACGCGGCGGCTGTTTTGGTCGGCGACTTCCTCTATACACGTGCCTTCCAACTGATGGTCGGTTCGGGCAGTATGCGTATTTTGGAAGTGATGGCAGATGCGACCAACATCATCGCCGAAGGCGAAGTCATGCAGCTGATGAATATCGGCAATACGGATATTACCGAAGAGCAATACGTCCAAGTTATCCAATACAAAACAGCAAAACTGTTTGAAGCGGCCGCACAAGTCGGCGCAATTTTGGGCAAGGCTACCCCCGAACACGAGCAAGCCTTGAAAGACTACGGCATGTACGTCGGTACGGCTTTCCAAATCATTGACGATGTATTGGACTATTCAGGCGAAACCGAAGAAATCGGCAAAAACGTCGGCGACGATTTGGCAGAAGGCAAACCTACCCTGCCATTGATTTACCTGATGAGAAACGGCTCCGAGCAGGCAGCAAACGATGTCCGCCACGCTTTGGAAAATGCCGACCGCAGCTATTTTGAAACAATCCACGACTATGTCGTCAACTCCGACGCTTTGCCGTATTCAATTTCCGAAGCGAAAAAAGCCGTCGACAAAGCCATCGCTTCATTGGACGTGTTGCCTGACAGCGAAGTCAAAGATGCTATGATCCAACTGGCAAAAGAATCCTTGGCCCGAGTATCTTAATCCGATGAATTTCAGTTTTGTCCCTTTGTTTCTGGTTACGCTGATTTTTTTGGGCGTCGTCAGCAACAACAACTCGATTACGATTTCGGCAGCGGTATTGCTGCTCATGCAGCAGACGGCCTTGTCGCAATATCTTCCCTTGGTGGAAAAACACGGGTTGCATCTGGGCATCATCCTGCTGACCATCGGCGTATTGAGCCCGCTGGTTTCCGGTAAAATTCAAATTCCGCCGGTTTCCGAGTTTATCAATTTCAAAATGATTGCCGCCGTCCTTATCGGCATTTGGGTTGCCTGGCTTGCCGGACGCGGCGTTCCATTGATGAGCGAACAGCCTGTTCTGGTAACCGGATTATTAATCGGCACGGTCATCGGCGTTGCCTTTATCGGCGGCATTCCGGTCGGCCCTTTGATTGCCGCCGGCTTATTGTCTTTTCTTGCCGGAAAGGTTTAAAATCCCCTCCTTTACCGCCTCGCCATAGTTCAACGGATAGAACGTATGCCTCCTAAGCGTAAAATACAGGTTCGATTCCTGTTGGCGAGGCCATAATTTCAATAAAAGCCTTTCATATTCTGAAAGGCTTTTTTATTATCAATAATAAAGGCCGTCTGAAACTTTTCAGACGGCCTTCTCATTTCGCCAAACCGTTAACCCGGACGACCATCCGAACGCGGACGGATCAACCAAGGAATATATTTCCATGCGTACAACAGCAAAGAAGCGGCAAACAAAGCGGCGGAGCAACGGATACTGTGCGTATATGCCGTACCGCTCACAAAGGTTGCCAAAATACGGACAACCGTTGCGGCTATCATCAACCAAAAGGCAACAGGAACCACTTTAGGCGGCGGATAAATGGAGTTGCCGGTATGGCCAAGTGCGGTTCGTGCCATCATACCCAAAGTCAGCACGCCGATACCGCCAACGCCGATAAGGTGCACGCCCAAATTCAGGAAGTTTGAAATCCAATAGGAAAGACCGACCGCAATCAAACCCAAGCCAGTAAACAGATAGCCGGCAAACAAAATCCAAAGCATAGGCTCTTTCAGTACGGCTTTATACCACCAGCGGTACACCTGCACGGTAAAAATCACACCGGCAGCCAAAGCAAACAACGCAGCCAGTCCCGGCAAAATGTTATGCGCCATCAGCATGGCGGTCAGCATAGGCAGCCAAAGTGAAGCGTGCGCTACCCATTGAGGGCTGGGAATTTGCGGCACATTCAGGCGCTTGGACGTAAAGAACGAGATAATCCGCATACCGATCAAACCGATAAATCCGGCCACCATAATCAAACCAGATTGCAAACCGGTCATCAGCGCGATGGCATCAAACGGCTGCATTTTCATATGGAACGCGAAATGGGTACCGCCTAAAACAAAAATAGCAAATACGGCAACATAGTTGCGCTTGTTTTGAGAACGGATTACCGGCAAAGCCATGCACACCGCGCCATACCAGAAAAAGATCGTGCCGAATATGCCGCTTGCCGCCGCACCCCAGCCAGGAATAAACACACACAAACGCGCAAGCAGCCAAAATGCGGTCAAACCTGCCAACGCCTTACCGCGCGTGGGCGGTTGGCCAGTCCAAGTTGCCACAGCCGTCAGCAAGAATGCAATGACAACCAATCCGGCGTAGCCCCAAATCATTTCATGGGCATGCCAATAAAAACCCGGCAATTCAGGCGTACCCTGATAGCCGAAGCCCCAAAGCAATATAGACAATGCGCCATACAAAGCCGCCAACGAATAAAACGGGCGGAAGGCCATTGCCCATACAGGATGTTTGAACAAATCGTTCATGGTGGTTCCTTCAATTTTTATATCATTATAAAACAGCAACAGAGGCCGTCTGAAACTTTTCAGACGGCCATCGATTCCCTTTCCTATTACACATTCTCAGGCAAAGGCAAAAAAGGTTCAATCGCAGGAAAAAGCTCGCGTTCCTCAAAACGCGCATGATCGCGCAAAGTCACCGCAAAATCCTTATTCCATGATTCATTCATATATTCAGGATGAGCCATCATCGCACGCAACTTGGCATGATCACCTTCAAAACGCTGTCTCAACGCCGGATCAACCTTATCCCAATACGGCGCAAACATGGTTTCCTCCTCCAAAAAATGTGGCTCGAGCTCCACAAAATGAGGATCCAGCTCCGCCTGATGGCTTTGATCGGGCGTACGCAAAAGACGGACGCACAACGACAGCGAGCCATGATGTTCGCGGGAAAGTTCTATTAAGGCAGGATGGCGTTTCAAGGGCTTCATAAGTTCGTTATAATGGCAACAGTCTGTCAAACTGGATTAATTCAAATGTTTCAGATATTATGAAACCCAACCCCACATAAAGTCAAACAGCCTCTCTCCAAGCACTATGCTTTTGACATATAATAAAAATATCTAAAGAGCCAGCCATGTATCTGACCCAACATACCGATTACGGATTGCGCGTATTGGTTTATACCGCCATCAATGATGACACCCTCGTCAATATCAGCACCATTGCCGAGACTTACAATATTTCCAAAAGCCATTTGATGAAAGTGGTTACCTCATTAGTCAAAGGCGGATTTCTGATCAGCGTGCGCGGCAAAGGCGGCGGTTTGCGCTTGGCAGACAATCCTGAAAACATCAATATCGGTGCAGTCGTACGTCATCTTGAGCCGATGCAGGTTGTCGAATGCATGGGCGATAACAACGAATGCCTTATCACCCCCTCCTGCCGACTGACCGGCATCATTACCGGCGCCATCAAAGCCTTCTTCAACTATTTAGATCAATACTCCCTGCAAGATCTTCTGGACAAACCAACCTACGACATACTCTATACCCCGCGTATCCCGATCAACGAAATACGCAGAATGGTTGATTAAACTTTCAGGCCGTCTGAAAAATAGTCCAGCTATATCGAAATAATCATCAGCCTCTCAATATAGGGGCATGTAGTATTACTCGGAAAAATTAATAGTAGAAAGATATCGACCAGAGCAAGCAAAAAGTAACTGCTCTCCATTTACTTATTCCCTAGTCAAAAAGTACGCCAAGTATCTTCCCAATCAACGTAACGGTCTTTTTCCAATACAAAATTGGGAACGTTATATACCAATCCCGGCTCAGGCGGCTGATAATCAAAATCAAATTTACCCTCAACGACTATAAGGGTGTCAATGTGATAAGCCCTTTTCAGCCTAAAAAAGCATTACCTAAATGTGCTTTAACCTTTTGTATTCATTTTATAGGTTGATTTTTATGCTGTTGTTCACATTATATTCCAACCCTTCAAAAATCAATAAATACAAAAATGCCCGAAGCCAAAAGCCTCGGGCATTTTTAATATTTGGTGGGTCCGGTGGGTTTCGAACCCACGACCAAGGGATTATGAGTCCCCTGCTCTAACCCCTGAGCTACAGACCCGTCAAGAGTAAAAGCGGATTATAGCATAACTTGTTGCTTGTTCAAGATGCCGGGAAAATGTTTCAGACGGCCTGTTGGTTTTCTATTCGGGCATTATGCCGATACGCCCAATGCTTCCCAAACTTTCAAAGCGTCCGATGTTGCTTTGACATCGTGAACACGGATGATTTGCGCGCCTCGGGCGACTGTGGCCAAAGCGGCTGCAACGCTGCCGTGTACGCGTTTGGCGGCATCTTGTTCGCCTGTCAGTTCGCCAATCATACGTTTGCGCGATACGCCGATCAGAAGGGGGAATCCGGTTGCTTCCATCAATTCAGGCAAATGTTTTATCAGGGTGATGTTGTGTTGCAGGTTTTTGCCGAAACCGAAGCCGGGGTCCAGCGTGATGCGTTCAGGGGCAATGCCTGCTTGAACGCATTCTGCCGCGCGTGCTTTTAAATAGCGCGCGACCTCTTCGACGACATCTTGATATTGCGGATTAAGCTGCATGGTTTTGGGCAAACCCTGCATGTGCATGAGACATACGCCTGTATTAGGCTGTTGCGCCAGCAATGCGACTGCGCCTTCATCACTCAATGCGGCAACGTCGTTGATAATATCGACGCCGCCTTGCGCCAAGGCTTTTTCCATAATTGCCGTACGGCGCGTGTCCAAGCTGACGGGAACATTCCACTTGGCGACTTCCGCCAAAACCGGCTGCACCCTCGCCCATTCTTCTTCAAGAGAAACATCATCCGAACCCGGACGGGTAGATTCGCCGCCGATATCGAGAATATCCACACCGTCTTTCAGCAGTTGCTCGGCATGTGCCAATGCTATTGGGACATTTTGCGAATAGGTGCCGCCATCGGAAAATGAATCGGGGGTCAGATTGACGATGCCCATGATTTTTGGTTTGTCTAAGGCGATTTCAAATCGGCCTGCCTGCCAAATGTGCGTGTTCATAATGCTTCCATTGATGAAATAATAGGATAGAGGCCGTCTGAAACTTTTCAGACGGCCTTTAGGTTTTGACTTTAAAACAGTAAATTACATTCCGCCGTAATTCGGTCCGCTCGCGCCTTCGGGACAAATCCAAGTGATGTTTTGCGTCGGGTCTTTGATGTCGCAGGTTTTGCAGTGAACGCAGTTGGCGGCATTGATTTGCAGACGCGGGCTGCCGTTTTCTTCAACAATTTCATATACGCCGGCCGGACAATAGCGCGTTTCGGGCGAGGCGTATTCTTTATAGTTTACGTCTATCATGACCTGCGGATTTTTCAGCACCAAATGGTCAGGCTGGTTTTCTTCGTGCGCAAGGTTGGCAAGGAAAACACTGCTCAAACGGTCGAAGGTTAATACGCCGTCGGGCTTCGGATAGTCAATCGGCTTGCATTCGGCTGCTTTTTTGAGCTGCTCGTTATCTTTGCCGTGATGTTTCAAGGTCCACGGGGCTTTGCCTCTGAAAATCATTTGGTCGATGCCGGTATAGATTGAGCCGAGGTAAACGCCCCATTTGAATGACGGACGGACATTGCGCGCGGCGTAAAGCTCTTGATACAGCCAGCTTTGTTCAAACCGTTGCTGATAATCCGCCGCCTCTTTGCCGCTGTCGAAACCCTCCACTTCTTCGAGGTTTTCCAACAAAGGGAACACGGCTTCTGCGGCAAGCATGGCGGATTTCATGGCCGTATGGATGCCTTTGATGCGCGGCATATTCAGGAAACCTGCGGCATCGCCGACCAAAACGCCGCCTCTGAACGAGAGTTTCGGCAGGCTTTGCAAACCGCCTTCAATCAGCGAACGCGCACCATAAGCGATACGGCGACCGCCTTCGAAGGTTTTGCGGATTTCAGGATGGGTTTTGAAACGTTGGAACTCTTCAAACGGCGACAGATAAGGGTTTTGATAATCCAAGCCGACCACAAAGCCGACAGCGACTTTGTTTTCGTCAAAATGATAAATAAACGATCCGCCATAGGTTTTGCTGTCCAACGGCCAGCCTGCGCTGTGCATAACCAAACCGGGCTGATGTTTTTCAGACGGCACTTCCCAAATTTCTTTAATGCCCAAGCCGTAAGTTTGCGGCTCGCTGTTTTGGTCGAGTTGGAAACGTTCGATGACTTGTTTGGAAAGCGAGCCGCGACAGCCTTCGGCAAACAGGGTTTGCTGCGCCCAAAGCTCCATGCCTGGCTGGAATGAATCGGTCGGTTCGCCGTCTTTGCCCACACCCATATTGCCGGTCGCAATACCTTTGACCGAACCGTCTTCGTGATACAGCACTTCGGCAGCGGCAAAGCCCGGATAGATTTCCACGCCCATATTTTCCGCCTGCTCTGCCAGCCAGCGCACGACTTCGCCCAAGCTGGCAATATAGTTCGCATGGTTGTCGAAATTCGGGGTAACCGGCAAGTTGAAGGCTTTTTTCTCGGTCAGGAACAAAACCCTGTCCTTCGTCACTGTACGCGTCAGCGGCGCGCCTTTTTCTTTCCAATCGGGAATCAGCTCATTCAAAGAAATCGGATCGATGATGGCACCGGCAAGCGAGTGCGCACCGGCCTCTGAACCCTTCTCCACCACACAAACGCTGATTTCGCGTCCATTCTTTTCGGCAAGCTGCTTGAGTTTGATGGCGGCGGACAAACCCGACGGGCCTGCGCCGACAATCACAACATCGTATTGCATACTGTCACGTTCGATGGTTTCTGTCATGGCGGTTCCTGTATTGTCGTTATTAAATTTAATCCGCTAATTATACAGCCTGGACATATAGTTACCAAATACAACAAAAGGCCGTCTGAAACTTTACTCAAATTTCAGACGGCCTTTACTGTATTCAAAAGATTATTGCGCTTTGGTTTCCGTTACAAAACCGATTTTACTGATGCCGGCTTCGCGCGCCGCTTGCAGGGCTTGGTTGACGTAATCGTATTCAACTGCTTTATCCGCCGCAATCGCCACAATCACATCTTCGTTTTTCGCTTTGGCTTCTTTCAGCTTGGCGGTTACCGTTGCCAAATCCACTTTGGTATCGGAATCGCCGCCAACGATATAAGCACCACTGGCATCAATGCTCAAACGCAAAGGATCTTTAGGCTGCTTATCCTCTTTCGCCGCTTTTTCCGAAGCAGTCGGCAACTCCAAAGGAATCGAGTGGGTCAGCACCGGCATGGTAATCATAAATACAATCAGCAACACCAGCATCACGTCCACCAAAGGCGTAACGTTGATATCCGACATCGGCGCATCATCGCCGGAATTCATTGATCCGAAAGCCATGGTTTAATCCTTTTGGTTCAGCAGGCGGACATGCAGGTCATGTGCAAATGCGTCCATATCTTGCGCGATGGTTTTCGTACCGCGATTGAGGAAGTTGTACGCCAATACGGCCGGAATCGCCACAAACAGGCCGACAGCAGTCGATACCAAAGCCTCGCCAATCGGACCGGCTACCGCAGCAATGCTCATTTGACCGCTTTCGCTGATGCCGATCAGGGCATGGTAAATACCCCAAACAGTACCCAACAGACCGATAAACGGAGCGGTTGCGCCGATAGAGGCTAAAGCAGTCATACCGTAGTCAAACTGGCGCATGGTTTGAGCCAAACTGTTACGGATATGAACGACCAAGTATTCGTTCAAAGGCAATTCGTCAATCAGCGATTTGCTTGTCGTTTGACGGTAGTTTTGGTATGCGCGCAGAGACTCATCGGCAACATTGCTCATCGGTGCTTCTACCGCTTTGGCTTTTTGTACGGCGTCAGCCAGCGTAAACGCATTCAGCATCAACTCTTTTACCTGAGCATTGCCTTTTTTCGCTTTGCGGTATTTTATGCAGCGGATCACGATGACGCTCCAAGTCACCACACTCATCAACAACATCAGGACAAATACACCAATCAGTACCACATCACCTGATTTGAAAACTAAACTTAAATCCATAATTTTTCCAAGTTAAAAATAAAATTAAAATTTCTATCGGGTCATTTAAAATTATTTCCCAACAGCATATATTTTCTAATCAATCAGCTTAGGCCTAGATACTTATTCAAGCGTGAATTTGACAGGTACTTTAAATTCAGTCCAAACACTTGCATGACAGCTACCATCTTTAACGGCTTTACGCGCTGCATTATCCAGACGACTATAACCACTTGATTTATTCACACTAATTGAATCCACTTTACCGCCGGGACCAACCAAGACTTTCAAAACAACCAAGCCCTCTTCACCATTTTCAGTGGATAGTGAAGGATACGGAGGTCTTGGAATATGGCAGGTTCCTTTTGCCGGATTGCCTTTACTGCTGCCGGCACCTGTACCGCTACCACCACCTCCGCCACCGGTACCGGAACCATGTTCGCCTTTCGCACCACCGCTGCCGGATCCGCTGCCTTCGCCACGGCCGCTGCCTGTACCTTTCGTACCGCCGCCGTTGCCTTTCCCTTCTCCGCCCAAGGCTTTGCCTTCGCCGTTGCCTTTACCGTTTTCAGCAGTATTCGGCCCGGTTTTGCTGCCTGAGGATTCAGATGCTTTAGGAGATGGTTTAGGTTCTGCCTTCGGCTCTGGTTTTGGTTCAGGTTTTGGCTCGGGCTTCGGCTCAGGTTTGGGTTCCGGCTTAGGCTCGGGCTTAGGTTTCTCGATAGGTTTTGGTTTTTCCTTTTGCTGTACGATATCCGCTTTTTCTTTTTTCGTTACCACAGGTTTGATAACAGGTTTGGGCGGCTCGACAGGCTTAGGTTTGGGTTTTGGCTTCGGTTGTTCGGGGGCAGGCTCGGGGGCAGCAGGTGCGCCTTCACCCTCAGGACTACCGTCGCCACCGCCGAAATCGCCTAAATCGACAAATTCAATATTCGCTATTTCGACAGGAGGCGGTTTGTGCGCGTGCCATAAAAGTGCAACCAAACCGACGTGAATCAACGCAACGGAAGTCACGACGGCTGGAGTTAAAATTCGTTTTTTATCCATAATTCCGTTATGTTAATAGCAACAATTCCCGTTTGCAAGTCGTTTTACAGTCAAAATAAGCATTAATGCTTATAGAGAAAGTTTATAGACCTGCTGTTTTAAAGGCTGGATATCATAATATGATATTAGCTCTCATTACTAATATTATCAAACAAGCGGCCATCTGAAAAGATAAATGGTATTAAAAAAGCCATCGACTCTTACAATCTTTATGCCATCCGCACATCAGGCCAATATTGAAACCTCATCAGACCGATAAAAATTCAAATGGTTTCAAACCATCTGTATTTTTTATCCATAAAACATCAGGCCGTCTGAAAACATTCTTTCAGACGGCCTGATTCAAACAAAATCATTTTTTCCGTTTCGCCCTTGGGTGCGCCTCATCATAAACGCGCGCCAAATGGTCAAAGTCCAGCTTTGTATAAACTTGCGTAGCGGAAAGGTTGCTGTGCCCCAACAATTCCTGCACAGCACGGATATCGCCCGATGCCTGCAAAAGATGGGTTGCATAGCTGTGGCGCATCATGTGCGGCGAGATATGGCTGGTGCTGCCCACGCGCACTGCCCACGCCTGCAGGCGTTTTTGGATTTGACGTTGCCCCAGCCTGCCGCCATTTTTATTAGTGAACAAGGCCTGCTCGCCCTCTTTGGCAATACGCACCGCCAGATAATCACGCAATGCCGCAATGCTCTTGCCCACCAAAGGCACTTGCCGCTGCTTGCCCCCTTTACCCTTCACACTGACCCAACCTTCGTCCAAAACGATACCGTCCAGATTCAAACCTTGTATCTCGCTCAGGCGCAAACCGCTGCCATACATCAATTCAAACATGGCCTTATCGCGCACATCCAACTCGTCATCAACCGGCGCATGGTCAAGGATATGGTTTAAAGGTTCCTGCGGTAGCGCTTTGGGCAGGCGTTCGGGCAGGCGTGGCGCTTTCATATTAAACGTCGGGTCGCTTTCCATGACTTCTATCTGCACCAGCCAACTGCAATACTGCCGCCACGCCGACAATTTCCGCGCCAAACTGCTTTCGCTTAAACCCTTTTGCGACAGCTTTTTCAATACCGCCACAAAATCACGGCGCATCGGCAGGCCGTTTTTCAGATTATCGGGCAACAGGCGCATCAATTCACTCAAATCGCGCCGATAAGCGGAAACGGTATGCTGCGACTTACCTTGTTGCAGCAAGGTTTTCAGATAGCGTTCAAGATGAAGCGCAAAATGGTTTGATTCCGCCATTTCAGACGGCCTCCAATCTAGGGCATTATTCTCCACCGCATTCTGCCCCAGCACGCCCCTACCTGTGCGTTGAACAGGGCATTGGTGTTGGTGCTGCCGCCGGCTTTCAGGCTGCTTTGCCGGCTTTGGCGGTAGTGTTGGTTTTGCTCTTTGCCGGCGGATTTAAAGCCGAAACCGGCTTCGACGGGCAGCAGGGCGGCGCCAAAAATTATCTGCGTTAAAGTTCATTTTCATAGTAAGGTGTTAAAAAAATATTCTCCTCTTCCCAAGGAGAAGATACGCCATTTTGATTCATAAATATTTCATAATTATAAAAATCTTTATCATAATCTCCATATGTAATTTTCATTCCTTTTAACCACATGGCATCACATTCGTCACATAGAATAATTTCTTTCAAAATGTATTTTGATTTAAAAATATACAATATTCCTTGGTTGCAGCGCGGACATATTTTTGGATTCATAATGTATCTCTAATCTATTTTATTACAGGGTAAGCAGAAATAATTTTCCCGGTATTAGGAACTACAATACCGTTTTCAATGCCGAAGGCAAACGGCAGACGCGTTGTTTGCCATAGTCGAAACACACCATGCCTGTCTGCACTTTCGCCAGCACAAGGCCGTCTGAAATCCTGAGGATACGGTACAGCAAAGAAAAGCCCACACCGGCCACGCCCGCCGCCCCCATTTCTACCGACAGCTCATCGCCATGATGACCTTGCGCCAAATACTGTACCGCCGCATCCGCCATAATCAGGCCAGCCCCACCGGCATCCATTTCACTCCAACCCAGCTTCGCCAGCCAACGCATCCGTACTTCATGGCACAAACGCAACACCGCATCGTTCGCCAGATGGCCGCCATAGTTCACATCGCCCACCTGTACCGTCAAGGCCGTCTGAAACAAAGGCTTATCACACTCGGCCACCGAAATCCTATCCATTTTGCACACCCGTTTTCAATACCACGCCATTATAAACCGAGACCCTGTTCGTTAATATATAAAAACAATGTAACAGCTTGTAGTCTTTCATTTCAAAAAACATTATAATTTATCGGATAAATTTACCCTTCACTACTTCAGGAGCTTCTCATGGCACTCGTATCCATGCGCCAACTGTTGGACCATGCTGCCGAAAACAGCTACGGTCTGCCCGCATTCAACGTTAACAACCTCGAACAGATGCGCGCCATTATGGAGGCGGCCGACCAAGTCAACGCCCCCGTTATCGTTCAAGCATCCGCAGGCGCACGCAAATACGCAGGTGCCCCATTCCTGCGCCATCTGATTTTGGCCGCAGTCGAAGAATTCCCGCACATCCCTGTCGTGATGCATCAAGACCACGGCGCATCTCCTGATGTGTGCCAACGCTCCATCCAACTGGGCTTCTCCTCTGTAATGATGGACGGCTCGCTGATGGAAGACGGCAAAACCCCTTCTTCTTACGAATACAACGTCAACGCCACCCGTACCGTGGTCAACTTCTCCCACGCTTGCGGCGTGTCCGTTGAAGGCGAAATCGGCGTATTGGGCAACCTCGAAACCGGCGAAGCCGGCGAAGAAGACGGCGTCGGCGCAGTGGGCAAACTTTCCCACGACCAAATGCTGACCAGCGTTGAAGATGCCGTACGTTTCGTGAAAGACACCGGTGTTGACGCACTGGCTATTGCCGTCGGCACCAGCCACGGTGCATATAAATTCACCCGTCCGCCCACAGGCGACGTATTGCGTATCGACCGCATCAAAGAAATCCACCAAGCCCTGCCCAACACCCACATCGTGATGCACGGCTCCAGCTCCGTTCCGCAAGAATGGCTGAAAGTCATCAACGAATACGGCGGCAAAATCGGTGAAACCTACGGCGTACCGGTTGAAGAAATCGTCGAAGGCATCAAACACGGCGTGCGCAAAGTCAACATCGATACCGACTTGCGCCTTGCCTCTACCGGTGCCATCCGCCGCTTCATGGCAGAAAACCCATCCGAATTCGACCCGCGCAAATACTTGAGCAAAACCGTCGAAGCCATGAAACAAATCTGTCTTGACCGCTACCTCGCATTCGGTTGCGAAGGCCAAGCCGACAAAATCAAACCGATTTCTTTGGAAAAAATGGCAACCAAATACGCCAAAGGCGAATTGAACCAAATCGTTAAATAATCCGTATCTCGGATTCACACTAAGGCCGTCTGGAAACTTGAAAATAAGGTTTCAGACGGCCTTAGCTTTTGGGAAATTTATAGTAAAATCTTCCACCGACCACACATCAAAACACATCGAAAGCAAACATGAAACTCGCCGTTATTTTGCCGGCCTATTGCGCCGAAGCTTATTTGCCCGAATGCTTGGATTCGGTATTGAATCAAACATTCCGCGACTTTTTCGTCATCGCTATCAATGACGCTTCAACAGACAAAACCGGAGAAATCCTCGAAGCTTACGCAGCTAAAGATTCACGTTTGCAGGTTTTCCACCTTCCGGAAAACAGGGGTGAGCCGTTTGCCTGCCAATTTGCCATGGATATGCTCAAAGACGTAGAAGTCGAATATGTGGCACGAATGGACGCGGACGATATTTGCGCCTTGGATCGTTTTGAAAAACAAATTCAATTCTTAGACAGCCATCCCGAAATCGATATTGTCGGCAGCCAAGCCACCATCTTTTTTGATGACCAAACCGGAAGAGAACCCGTTTTAAGCGACCTCCCCCTGCTCGACAAAGACATTAAAGCCTTTCTCTCCTTTGCCGCCCAAAACATGTTCAACCCCACCACCATGTGGCGGCACGATAGCATTAAAAACCTTGGGATAAACTACACCGCGACAGAAACCGCTCCCGATTTCCATATGTGGGTACA
Organism: Neisseria sp. HMSC070H10; assembly: GCF_001837635.1. NCBI lineage: Bacteria > Pseudomonadati > Pseudomonadota > Betaproteobacteria > Neisseriales > Neisseriaceae > Neisseria > Neisseria sp. HMSC070H10. The sequence goes on along the minus strand of NZ_KV833364.1, from coordinate 212,288 downwards.
ATGCGCCCTACATGGCAAAACCTTTGCCAACCTGCCCGAATCTTTGTTGTCTTACAGGATGCACACAGCTCAAGAAAGCAAAAAAAGAGACAAAATCAACAGATCCGTCCAATACACCATGGAACTGTGGTTCAGTCACCTTTTCCCTGATTTGAACCCAGTAGAAGTAACCCTCTTAAGCCGAATCTTGCATGAAAAGCAACTGCGTTTAACCACAGAAGAGCTGAAAACCATTTTTGCCGCTTATGACAGAATCAGCAAAGACCGCAGCATTTCTTTGTTTGGCGAAGACCGCAATACGATGTTCGACATGATAGACAATTTCTTCAATTTCTTAAAAAGCCGGTTGAAATTCACTTAAATTATAAAAGGCCGTCTGAAACCTCGTTTCAGACGGCCTTAATCTATTTCAATTTCAATCTAAATCAGAACAAGCCGTGAATTACGCCTTCTGCGTCCACATCAATTTTCTCGGCAGCCGGAACTTTCGGCAGACCCGGCATCTTCATCATATTGCCGCACAATGCAACAATAAAGCCTGCGCCTGCGGAAACAGTGATACCGCGCACGGTAATGCGGAAGCCTTCGGGGCAGCCCAACAGTTTGGCGTTGTCACTCAAAGAGTATTGGGTTTTCGCCATGCAGATCGGCATTTTGTCCAAGCCCAGTTTTTCCAGTGAAGCGATTTCGGCAGACGCTTCCGCGCTGAAATCAACATCTTCCGCGCCGTACACTTTTTGGGCAATCGCACGGATTTTGTCTTTAATGCTCAACTCAACATCGTAGGCAAAGCCGAAGTTATTCGGTTGATTTTCGATGGCGTTGACGACTTTGTGCGCCAAGTCTGCACCACCCGCGCCGCCTTTACCCCACACTTCGGTCAAGGAAACTTCGACGCCGTGTTCCGCACAGGCTTTTTCAATCATGGCCAATTCTGCATCAGAGTCGGACACGAAGCGGTTGATGGCAACCACCACAGGCAGGCCGAATACGTTTTTCAGGTTGGAAATGTGTTTCAAGAGATTAGGCAGACCTTTTGCCAAAGCGTTGAGGTTTTCTTCGCCGAGGTTGGCACGCTCCACGCCGCCGTTGTATTTCAACGCGCGGACGGTGGCCACGACAACAGCCGCATCAGGTTTCAAATCCGCCAGACGGCATTTGATGTCGCAGAATTTTTCCGCACCCAAATCCGCGCCGAAGCCTGCTTCGGTTACAGCGTAATCGGCAAGGTGTTTCGCCAGGCGGGTGGCGGTAACGGAGTTGCAGCCGTGGGCGATGTTGGCAAACGGGCCGCCGTGTACAAAGGCCGGAGTGCCTTCGATGGTTTGTACCAAGTTAGGCTTAATCGCATCTTTGAGCAATGCCGCCATCGCGCCATTCGCTTTCAAATCTTTGGCGTAAACGGGGCTGCCGTCTTTGGCGTAGGCGACGAGGATGTTGCCCAAACGCTCTTTCAAATCGCTGATGTCTTTAGCAAGACAGAATACCGCCATCACTTCGGACGCAACGGTAATGTCAAAACCGTCGGGACGCATCACGCCGTCAACAGGTTTGCCCATGCCGTCGATGATGTTGCGCAACTGACGGTCGTTCATATCGACCACACGACGCCACAGCACGCGTTTCGGATCGATGTTCAACTCGTTGCCTTGATAGATGTGGTTGTCGAGCATGGCGGCGAGCAAGTTATTCGCCGCGCCGATGGCGTGGAAGTCGCCGGTGAAGTGCAGGTTGATGTCTTCCATCGGCAAAACTTGGGCATAGCCGCCACCTGCCGCACCGCCTTTGACGCCGAACACCGGTCCCAAAGAAGGCTCGCGCAGGGCGATAACAGAATCTTTGCCGATATGGCGCAATGCATCCGCCAAACCGATGGTTACGGTGGTTTTACCCTCACCCGCAGGAGTCGGATTAATGGCAGTAACCAAAATCAGACGGCCTTGTTTTTGCGGCAGCTTGAATGCTTCAGCAGGATTGATTTTGGCTTTGTAATGGCCATAGGGCTCGATGTTGTCAACGTTCAAACCCAGCTTGGCGACAATTTCACCAATCGGGCGCATGGTGGAAGACTGGGCAATTTCAGCATCGGTTTTGAAGCTCATGATTTTCCTTTATTGAGTGAGGGAAGGCCGTCTGAAACAATCTCAAGAGACGGCTGGAAGAAAAAGAATATTCGTTCTATTATAACGTTTTCCAAGAATAAACCGCAGTGAAAATTTCGATATTTCATCAACAAGCGGATTCATATTGTCAACAATTCAAAATAAAAGGAAAAAACATGAGCAGCAACGCATGGCTGTTTTGGGCATTGGCATCGGCAGGCTTTGCCTCATTGACCGCCATCTTCGCCAAAATGGGTTTACAAGGAATAGATTCCGATTTTGCCACCTTTATCCGCACCTTGGTCATCCTCGCCGCTTTGGTATTGTTTTTAACCTACACCGGCAAATGGCAGGGCGTAAACGGCTTTACCGGCCGCAACTGGACATTCCTCATCCTATCCGGCCTCGCTACCGGCGCATCTTGGCTCGCCTACTTCAAAGCCCTGCAACTGGGCAACGCCTCGCAAGTCGCCCCCGTCGATAAATTCAGCCTGGTCTTGGTCGCCCTGATGGCCGTCGTATTCTTAGACGAACGCCCAAGTACGCAGGAATGGATAGGCTTAGGCTTGGTAACCGCAGGCGTATTGACTTTGGCTTTGAAACGATAAAGATTGGGACATCAAAAAAAGGCCGTCTGAAAAATTTCAGACGGCCTTTGCTTTACTTCAAACAATCAGCTCACAATTAATTTGAACCGACTTTGATTTTTTGCCACAAATTGACAGACAATTTTTTCGCATCTGCGCTCATTTGAGGCATGACGAAACCGTCTTTCATGTCTTGCTCGTTCGGGAAAATAGAGCGAGTGTTCACCAGCTCGGCAGGCATTTTTTCGCGTGCAGGTTTGCTGGCCGGTGCGAAGGTTACGGCGATACCGTTTTTCGCAGCCACTTCGGGGTCAAGCGTGTAGTTGATGTATTTGTGGGCATTGGTGATGTTTTTCGCATCGGCCGGAATCAGCCAAGATTCAATCCAGAAGCCCATGCCTTTCGGCGTCAACACTTCGATGCCGACGTTGTTTTTCACTTCTTCAGAACGCGCTTTGGCCAAGTTCAAGTCGCCGCCGTTACCTGCCGCCAAGCAGATATCGCCGCGTGCCAATTCGTCAATGATGGAAGGGCTGAAACGTTTTACATCAGGACGGATAGACTTCAACACTTCCGCCGCCGCTTTCAAATCTTCAGGATTCGAGCCTTTAGGATCTTTACCCAAGTAGTTCAACAAGATTGGGAACATTTCGCTCGGTGTATCCCACAAAGCGATGCCGCAAGATTTCAGCTTGTTGGTGTATTCAGGTTTGAACAGCAAATCCCAGCCGTTTTCAGGCAATTTTCCGCCCAAAAGCTCCTTGCCCTTCGCCGTAATCGCAATCGTATTCACACCTGAGAAGTATGGAACGGCGTATTGATTGCCCGGGTCGGCAGTTTCCAACATCTTCAGCAATTCAGGGTCGATGTTTTTATAGTTCGGAATCAAGTCCTTATTGATTTTTTGGTATGCACCCGCCTCAATTTGGCGCGGCAGGAAGGCAATACCGGGCACAACCAAGTCATAGCCGGATTTGCCGGTCAGCATTTTGGCTTCCAGCGTTTCGTTGTTTTCATACAAATCGTAAGTCAGCTTCAAATTGTTGGCTTTTTTGAAGTCTTCGACTGTACTTTCGTCAACGTAGTTTGACCAGTTGTAGATATTCAAAGTATCGGTGGCGGCTGCTTCGGCATTGGCAGCAGGCGCGCTGCCTGCTTGAGGTTGCTCGGCTTTTTTCTCGCCACCGCCGCACGCGGCCAAAGACAATGCGGCCAATACGGCTAATACAGATTTTTTCATACGGGCAGATTCCTGATGAAAGAGTGGTTAATGTCAATAAATAAGAAACCCTGCACCCCATAAACACCCCGGCGCAGAGTTAGGCTATTGTAATGGAAACGTAAGCAAACGCAAAGCAATATCCATCTGATTTTTATTGAAATAAGGCAAAGCAACACCATCTTTTTACCAAAAGCGTTGCACCGGCTGTCGTTTTTGGGCAAAATACGGCTGATTTGCGCGCGTTTATAGAGAAAAAGCTTGCATACAAGGAAATCTGTCTTTAAAATTGCGCGTTTACAGAATTTATTTTTCAGGAGATATTCAATATGGCAAACAGCGCACAAGCCCGCAAACGTGCCCGCCAGTCGGTTAAACAACGCGCCCACAACGCCAGCCTGCGTACTGCATTCCGTACCGCTGTGAAAAAAGTGTTGAAAGCAGTTGAAGCCGGCGACAAAGCTGCTGCTCAAGCAGTTTACCAAGAATCCGTTAAAGTCATCGACCGCATCGCTGACAAAGGCGTATTCCACAAAAACAAAGCAGCCCGTCACAAAAGCCGTCTGTCTGCTAAAGTAAAAGCGTTGGCTTAATACTGACGCAGATGCCGGAAATCCTGACAATCAAAACAGGATGAATCGAGCTGATACGATGCCCCTGAGGTCCTGCCTTTCAGGGGCATTGCCGTATTCACAGCCTAAACCGACTAAATAAACCTATTTACCCTCTCATCAGGCCGTCTGAAAAATAACGGAAACTCTCATGAACAAGATGTTGAAACATTCCCTAAGTATCGGATTCATTGCCGCCGCCCCGCTGGCCGCCGCCGATTCCGCCCTACACTGCACCACCATTCAAGACAACGCCACCCGTTTGGCGTGTTACGACAACATCTACTCGGCGCAACTCCCCCCTCAATCCCCACTGCCGCAAGCGCAAACCGAAACGGCCAAAACACCGGTTGACCTCGAAAAAAGCGTGCGCAAGAGCATTGAGAAAAAAGAAGCAGCCATTGTATTCGACAATCCTACCCATCCGAATATTTCAGACGACGTATTAAGCGAAACTGCCGACAGCTACACGCCTCTAAGCCTGATGTACGATTTGGATAAAAACGACACACGCGGCCTGTTGAGCGTACGCGAGCATAATCCTATGTACCTCATGCCCGTTTGGTACAACAGCAGCCCCAACTACTACCCGGAATCCCCCAGCCGCGGTGTAACCACACAGGAAAAATTCAGCGAGCAAAAACGCCTCGAAACCAAAATGCAGGTTTCTTTCAAAAGCAAGATTGCCGAAGATTTATTCAAAACCCGTGCCGACGTATGGTTTGGCTATACCCAAAAATCCGACTGGCAAATCTTCAACCAAGGCCGCAAATCCGCCCCGTTCCGCAACACCGACTACGAACCCGAAATCTTCATTACCCAACCCGTTAAAGCAGACCTGCCTTTCGGCGGCAAACTGCGTATGGTTGGCGCAGGTTTTGTTCACCAGTCCAACGGTCAAAGCCGCCCTGAATCACGCTCATGGAACCGGGTTTACGCCATGGCCGGCATGGAATGGGGCAAGCTGACCGTCATCCCTAGGGTTTGGATGCGCGCCTTCGACCAAAAAGGAGACGATGACGACAATCCGGACATCAACAAATACATGGGTTACGGCGACTTGAAAGTCCAATACCGCCTCAATGACAAACAAAATGTTTATTCCGTCCTGCGCTACAATCCAAAAAGCGGACGCGGCGCCGTTGAAGCGGCCTATACTTTTCCCATCAAAGGCAAACTCAAAGGCGTTGTCCGCGGCTTCCACGGCTACGGCGAAAGCCTGATTGACTACAACCACAAACAAAACGGCATCGGCTTCGGCCTGATGTTCAACGACTGGGACGGCATCTAAATGACCCCATATTGTTTCAGACGGCCTTTGCAATCAAGGCGGCCGTCTGAAACAATAAAACAAAACAAGCCATTCGTTTAAAATACTCGTTTCCTAGCGTCCAAACGCGTATAATGCAAAGTTTGGGCAAAACTTGCCGGAATGAAACAAAGATGACAGAAGCCGCAGCCGAAAGCGGAAAAATCGCCAAGGCTTTAAAGAAATACCTGATTACAGGCGTGCTGGTTTGGTTGCCGATTGCCGTAACCATTTGGGCGATGACCTACATCATATCCGCCGCCGACAGACTGATCAGCCTATTGCCGGAAAGCTGGCAGCCCCAGCATTTCTGGGGGTTCAACATTCCCGGCTTGGGCATCGTCGCCGCCACAGTCGTCTTGTTCGTTACCGGCGTATTCGCCGCCAACGTATTGGGCAGGCGGATTCTCGGCGCATGGGACAGCCTTTTAGGACGCATTCCCGTCGTCAAATCCATCTACTCCAGCGTTAAAAAAGTTTCCGAATCCCTGCTCTCCGACAGCAGCCGCTCGTTCAAAACCCCCGTACTGGTTCCCTTTCCACAACCGGGCATTTGGACGATAGCCTTTGTTTCCGGCCATATTCCCGCCAAACTCAAAGGCAGCCTGCCGCAAGATGACGACTATATTTCTGTTTACGTCCCAACCACGCCCAACCCAACCGGCGGCTATTACATCATGGTAAAAAAAAGCGACGTTCGCGAGCTGGACATGAGTGTGGATCAGGCATTGAAATATGTAATTTCGCTGGGCATGGTAATGCCGGACGACTTACCGGTTAAAGCCCTACCCACCCAAAAGCCGTCTAAAGACGGTAATACCGAACATAACAATTAAGGTCTTCTTTTTTCAGACGGCCTTTCCTTCTTTTCAAATTGAACAATATAAAAAGGTGATTTTATGCGTACCAACTATTGCGGCCTTATCAGCGAGCAATACTTAGACCAAACCGTTACCGTCAAAGGCTGGGTACACCGCCGACGCGACCACGGCGGTGTGATTTTTATCGACCTGCGCGACCGCGAAGGCATCGTTCAAGTCGTGATTGACCCTGACACTCCGGAAGCATTTGCCGCTGCCGACTCTTCCCGCAACGAATATGTTTTGAGCATTACCGGCCGCGTACGCAACCGTCCTGAAGGTACGACCAACGACAAAATGATTTCCGGCAAAATCGAAATCCTCGCCAAAAAAATTGAAGTCTTGAACGCCGCCGCTACGCCGCCATTCCAAATCGACGATGAAAACATCAGCGAAAACGTTCGCCTGACCAACCGCGTTATCGACTTGCGCCGTCCTACCATGCAACGCAACCTGCGCCTGCGTTACCAAGTGGCCATGGGCGTTCGCCGCTACTTGGATGCGCAAGGCTTCATCGACATCGAAACCCCGATGCTGACCCGCTCCACTCCGGAAGGCGCGCGCGACTACCTCGTGCCGAGCCGCGTTCATCCGGGTGAATTCTTCGCTCTGCCGCAATCGCCGCAATTGTTCAAACAACTGCTGATGGTGGCCGGTTTCGACCGTTACTACCAAATTACCAAATGTTTCCGTGACGAAGATTTGCGTGCCGACCGCCAACCTGAATTCACTCAAATCGACTTGGAAACCTCGTTCTTGAACGAGGATGAAATCATGGACATCACCGAAGGCATGGCCAAACAAGTCTTCAAAGACGCATTGGGCGTGGATTTGGGCGATTTCCCACGCATGCCTTACTCTGAAGCCATGTTCTACTACGGCTCTGACAAACCGGACATGCGCATTAACTTGAAATTTACCGAGCTGACCGACCTGATGAAAACGGAAGAATTTAAAGTTTTCCGTGGCGCAGCCGACATGAAAGGCGGCCGCGTGGTTGCCCTGCGCGTACCGAACGGCGCGAAATTCAGCCGCAAAGAAATCGACGAATACACCAAATTTGTCGGCATCTACGGCGCGAAAGGTCTGGCATACATCAAAGTAAACGATGTGAGCAACCTTTCCAACGGTGAAGACAGCGGCCTGCAATCTCCAATTGTGAAATTCCTGTCTGAAAACGCCCTGAAAGAAATCATCGAGCGTACCGGTGCGCAAAACGGCGACATCATCTTCTTCGGCGCAGACAAAGCCAAAGTCGTGAACGAAGCCATCGGCGCATTGCGCATTAAAGTCGGCTTGGAACACGGCAAAGACAACGGCTACTTCGTAGACGAATGGAAACCTTTGTGGGTTGTCGATTTCCCAATGTTTGAATACGACGAAGAAGCCGACCGCTACGTTGCCGTACACCATCCGTTTACCGCGCCAAAAGAAGGTCATGAAGACCTGATGGTTTCCGACCCTGCAAACTGCTTGGCCCGTGCCTACGATATGGTATTAAACGGCTGGGAAATCGGCGGTGGCTCTATCCGTATCCACCGTGCAGACGTACAAGAGAAAGTGTTTGCCGCGCTGAAAATCAGCCCTGAAGAGCAACAAGAGAAATTCGGCTTCCTCTTGGACAACCTGAAATTCGGCGCGCCTCCTCACGGCGGCCTTGCATTCGGCCTCGACCGTCTGGTTACCCTGATGACCGGTGCCGAATCTATCCGCGACGTGATTGCCTTCCCGAAAACACAACGTGCACAATGTCTGCTGACCAATGCACCTAATGTGGTCGACGACAAACAACTTCGAGAGTTGAGCCTGCGTCTGCGTCAGAAAGCAGTTGAAACAAAAGAAGCATAATTTACCGGCTTAACCTTTAAAATATCAAGGCCGTCTGAAATTTTTGAAATTTCTTTCAAATCTTTCAGACGGCCTTTCTACATTTTGGTCGTTTATATATAATCAACCCGCAAACTGTTTTATTTTAAACGTTTTCTTTAATGACGTTAGAGTACAAAAAACAACCGTTTGTAAGAAAAACAAACAAATAGACTTCGCAAGCAATATCATAGCTGTTATAACAATAAAGGAACCTGACAATGTTTCTGATACTAATTGGGCTGATACTGATTTTTTTTTGTTACTTTGTTTATTATTACTTCTATTATTCATAAAAAACAGTTCGCCTACGACACACACCAAGATTATAACTATCCCTCCCTTCCCTCTACCGCGCATGCCACCCTCAAGGGTGGCAGCCTGACTTTGCCTGCTACTATCAGCGGACAAGATACCGTTATTGCCAAAATCCGTATCAAATCCACTTGGGCAGGATTACTGATATTGCCTTTTGTTGAAACCATTTCATCTAAAGGCAAATGGAAGCAATATTTCGAATACGGCGCAAAAGGCGTGCGCTATATCAATCTGAGCGACACCTTCTCCGACAGCGACAAAACCATCCGCCTGGAAGGCAAATACCTGTCCTTGCCAGATCAAGAAATCGAACTCTCTGTTTATCCGCGTGAAAACCTCGACGGCAAAAAAATCCTTGTCCTCGCGCCTCATGCTGACGATGCTGAACTCGGCGCATACGGTTTGTACGAAAAACACGCCGCCAATTCAATGATCTGCACTTTAACCGCCAGCGAAGGCGGCAGCTTCCACTATGGCAATCTTTACAGCACATGCGACTTCGACACCCAGGCACAATATCTGCAAAAAGGCCGGATGCGCGTTTGGAACAGCCTAGCCGTTCCCCTTTTGGCCGGCGTACCGTCTGAAAACATCCTGCAGCTGGGCTACTTCGACAGCACATTGACCGCCATGCGCCAAAATCCGGAAAAAGAGATTAAATCGACCAAAATCGATACGACCGATGTCGATATTTTCCGCAGTGCCAATACCTCCCCATTGGCGAAACACCTCAAGCCCGGCTCAACTTGGAACAGCTTGATAGACAACCTTGGCTATCTGATAGAAACGTTCCAGCCGGATATTATCGTGACGCCGTCCCCCAATATTGATGTGCATCCCGACCACCAACATACTGCGCTGGCCGCCATCGAAGCCCTGCGTAAAATCGATTACCGCCGCGGCAATCTGTTTTTGCACACCATACATTATCTGAGCGACGACTTCCCTATCGGCAAAGTAGGGTCTTCCCTCAGCCTTCCGCCGCCCTCCGAGCAACCGTTTTACTTCCAAAGCATCTATTCCCATCCTTTGGATAAAGAGGAGCAAAACCGCAAACTCCTCGCCCTTGATGCCATGAACGACATCCGTCCCAATTCAGACGGCTATATGCGTTGGAGCACCATGATATTCAAAGGCTTAAACAAACTGCGGCACCACATCCTCCATCTCGACAAAGACTTGGTCAACCGCTTTGTCCGCAGCAACGAATTCTTCTATATCGTCCCCATCAGCGACTTATACCAAGAAGAGACGCTAAAACAAATCACCTATCAGGGCAAAACCCAATAAACCACAAAGGCCGTCTGAAAAAATATTTCAGACGGCCTTTATCACACCAAATCAAAACAATAAAATCACCGCATTACAACGAAAAACACCAAGCCAAAATCCAAACGCGACAACCCAAGTTATAATAAAACCCTTCCCATACACCCCACATCATCATGCCGATTTACTTCATCGCCGATTTGCACCTGAGCGAATCCCATCCTCAACTGACCGCACTCTTCCAAAAATTTATCCAAGAAAAAGCCGTCCACGCCCAAGCCGTGTATATCCTCGGCGACCTTTTCGATTTTTGGATCGGCGATGACGAAAACAGCCCTTTGGTTCAAACCATCAAACAAACCATCCACGACCTAACCAAGCGCGGCATTGCCTGCTATTTTATCCACGGCAACCGCGACTTCCTCATCGGCAAAACCTTCGCCCGCGATACCGGCATGACCTTACTGCCCGAGTACGCCGTTGTCGACCTGTTCGGCACACCCACCCTGCTCTGTCACGGCGACACCCTCTGCACCGACGACCATTCTTATCAAAAATTCCGCCGTACTGTCCATCAAAAATGGCTGCAACGCCTGTTCCTGCTCCTGCCACTCACACTCCGACTGAACATCGCCACCAAAATCCGCAAGCAGAGCAAACAGGACAAACAACACAAAACCGCCGACATTATGGACGTCAATCCAACCTTTACCCACGAGACCGTCCAACGCTTCCACACGCCCCTGCTCATTCACGGCCATACCCACCGCGAAAACATCCACCGCAATGCCGATTACACCCGCATCGTACTCGGCGACTGGCGCGACAATTACGCCTCCATTCTCGAAGTCGATGCTGAAGGCTACCGTTTTATCGCCTTATAAAACATCAGGCCGTCTGAAAACCGGTTTCCCGATTGTTCAGACGGCCTGACTGACAAACATCCTCAAACCGTTTACGCAAACCAACCGCGTATCCGCTCCAAACCACCAAAGCGCACACACGCATCCGCATTCGCTTCAGTTTTCGGTTTCGCCCGATAAGCAATGCCGAATCCGGCTTCCCGTATCATCGGAATATCATTCGCACCATCACCCATCGCCACCACCTGCCACGGAGCCAAACCCAGACGTTCACGGTATTCACGCAACAAATCCATCTTAGCCTGCGCATCGATAATTCGCCCTTTCAGACGGCCTGTCAGCTTGCCGTTTTCCACTTCCAACACATTCGCAAAATGGAAATCCAAGCCCAAACGTTGTTGAAGACGTTCCGTAAAGAACGTAAATCCGCCCGACACCAGCATAAACTTCACATCATTCCGTTTACACTCTTCCAACAAAAATTCCGCGCCCGGCGACAGCTGCAACACATTCTCGTACACTTCTTCCAACACGCACTCGTCCAAACCGGCCAGCAAAGCCACACGCTTACGCAAAGACTGCTCAAAGTCCAGCTCGCCGCGCATCGACTGCTCCGTAATTGCAGCCACCTCATCCTTCAGCCCGACACCGGCCGCAATCTCATCCACGCACTCAATCGTAATCAGCGTCGAATCCATATCGCTGACAATCAGTCCCAAATCAGCAAAAGCCACATCCGGCAACACCGCGCCATCTATCTGCTGCGCAATCAACGCCGCACGCATCTCGTCCGTCAATTCAAAATCATCATCAACCGGCACACGCAACACCGACTTTCCTGATGGCGCAGACACTAAACCGCCAAAGGCCGACCAGTCGCAAACGCCCAAATCCCCATGCTGCAACACCAAAACTTTCTTCATCTCATTCTCCTCATACCTCAAAACCTTTACAAACATATCAGGTACACATTCAACTAAAAACTACAAAACCGTATTTTTGCAAAAGCCTTAAAAAACCAAAACAGCATTATAGCCGAACCACTCCGAAAATTTTCAGACGGCCTGTAAACAATTCAGCTAGAGCTACCAATGCCAATCCCTGCATCAACTAACCAAGCAATTACTCAAAAATTTGATTTTAGGCAAGCCGACTAAAATTTTTGCCAGTAACAGGCAACTTCTGTTGATTTTTCTTACAATTTCGATATAGTTCTTTATGGCTAGTTTGATACCACCCTTTGTATCTAGTTTTCATTGCATTACCACCTCCATTCGTTGCCAACGGCTCCCTTTCCGGCGGCAACTTTTTTTGACCCGATGGTTTGGCAAAATCGAAATTGAATCAAATAAAATGATTCGGAGATTTAAATTTAATTTTTAAAACAAAATGGATTATAAAAAATAACTGCTCAATTTAAACAGATATTGCCGCCAATATTTAAAAACAAACAGATCTTTCTTTATCAAGGACCTCATCAAATGCATCATTCTGAAAAACTATTCAAACTGAGCACACTTGCCCTCTGCCTTGCCGCATTGCCCCAAGCCGCACAAGCTGCCGAAGAGGTACGGCAGGCTGAAGTGGAACAAGTTACCGTTGTCGGCAAAAACAAAAGCTTGCGCACTGAAAGTCAAAACAGCTACACAGTATCCGCCCTGCGCTCAACCACGGGGCTGGTCCTCTCTCCGCGGGAAATCCCCCAATCCGTCAGCGTCATTACTAAAAAACAAATTGAAGACCAAGGCATCACCGACTTAGAAGGTGCGTTGCAAAACGCTACCGGCATCAATGTTTTCAAAAGCGGCGGACGCACGCATTTCATGTCGCGCGGCTATTTTATCGAACAATTTGAAGAAGACGGCATTGCCACGCAACTCGGCTCTCCCGGAGGATTCGGCTTAGGCGGCCCGGCCGGCGACCCGACCAGTGCAACCGATATGGCAATGTACGACCACATTGAAGTAGTGCGCGGTGCGGCAGGTTTGACACAGGCAAACAACGAACCCGGCGGCACGGTAAACGCCGTCCGTAAAAAACCAACTGCAAAACGCCAGCTTTCCGCTGATTTGATGGCAAACTCATGGGGCAAAGTAAACAGCGTCTTTGATGCATCCGGTACCTTAAGCCAAGAGCACGGCCTGCGCGGACGCTTTGTCGGTTCCGTAGGCAGCAACAAAACCTTCAAAGACCAATCCGGCGGACGCGACATCCTTCTGTATGGCGTGATGGACAAAGACATCGGCGACAACAGCAAACTTACCTGGGGCGCAAGCTATCTCAACCAAACTGAAACACCTGATCCTGACGGCCTGCCTATGCGTGCAGACGGCAAAGAGTGGAAACGCAGCCGCTATCTAGGTGCGGATTGGAACGAAGCTCGCCTGAAAAAATACAATCTTTTTGCCGAGTTTGAACATTATTTCAACGACAACTGGAAACTGAGCAGCAAGTTGGACTGGCGTAAAAACACCAGTTCAAAAGAATATTACACGCTGGGCGGCACAGGTAACGGTATCGGTACAGACGGCCTGGGAACCACATACAGCTTCGACCGTTACGATGCAGGCAACCGCCAGTTCACTTTCCAAAACAACCTGACCGGCCGCATCTTCGCTTTCGGCCAAAATCACGACCTCTTCTTCATGCACAGTTATTCCAAAGAGAACGTGAATTCAAGCAACCGCTGGCTCAACGACAGCAGCAACTATGACGCAGATGCCTTTAACGGCAGCAAGAAAGCCAAACCCGATTGGGATTCTGCCACAGCCAAAGCCCGTGGCGGCGACGGCCGTTATACTACCCATGCCTTCGGTCTGGGTGCGCGCATCAATCCTACCGACAAACTGCACATCATCGCAGGCGGACGCTACACCAGCTGGAAACGCGGCTACTATTGGGATCGCGACCTCAAAGACGGGGTAGCAGGTTCATCAGACTCGCTCAAACGCAACCGCTTCGTTCCTTATGCCGGCATCACTTACGACATCACGCCTAAACAAAGTATTTACGCCGCCTATACGTCCATCTTCAAACAAACAATGAACCGCGACTACAACGACAACCTACTGCCGCCGATTATGGGACGCAACTACGAACTCGGCTGGAAAGGCGAATGGAACGAAGGCCGTCTGAACACCTCGGTCGCCCTCTACCGCACCGACAAAGACAACAACAACCAACGCGTCAATGCCAAACCACACGCCTACTGGGAACCGCTCAACCAAAGCAGCCGCGGGTTGGACGCCGAAATCTCCGGCAGCCTGACCGACCGTTGGCAAGTTTACGCAGGCTACACCTTCAACCGCAGCACCAACCGCAGCAGCGTTACCGGCAATGTTGAATCGCGCCGAAAAGGCTACAACTTCAGCAGCCATACGCCGAAGCATATGTTCCGCCTCTACACCAGCTATGTCCTGCCGGTGGATGACGGCAAATGGACGGTCGGTCTTGGCTTGAAGAGCAGCAGCAAAACCGCTAATTCTTCCGGCTCCATCAAGCAAGGCGGCTACACCATTTGGAACACCAACGTCCAATACCGTCCGAGCAAAAACCTGCAACTGGGACTGGCAATCAACAACCTGACCGACAAACGCTACTACGAAAACCAATACAGCCGTGCCGCCAACAGCGGCAACTTCTACGGCGAACCGCGCAATGCCGTGTTCAGCCTGAAGTGGAAAATGTAAATAGCAGCATAGCAAGCACGGGTTGACCGCTCATTTTTTAAAAGCATAAACCAACTATTGCTGATAAAAAGGCCGTCTGAAAGTACAATTTCACTTTCAGATGGCCATTCGCACGCATTCACAAGCATTCATCATGAATACGCTCAAAAAATTCTTTTACCTTGCCCACCCTTTTTGGTCAGGGGCACACGGCCGCCTCCAATGGCTGATGCTCGCCGTCCTCATCGGCTTTACCCTTTGCTCCATCACCATCAGCGTTTGGATTGCCGCATGGGACAAACGCTTCTATGACGCGCTGGCCGCGTTTGACGGCGCATCCATGCCATCACTCATTGTCGAATACCTCGGCTATATGGCGATGGTTATCGGCTGTATCGTTTGTGCCGACTGGCTGCAAAAACGCCTCATCTTCCGTTGGCGCACCCATCTGACCGAGCAATTTCAAAAAAACTGGCTCGAAGGCCACAAACACTACCGCCTGCGCCTGACAGGCGAACCGGACAACCCCGACCAACGTATCGCCGAAGACATCTATCTGCTTGCCGACAAAAGCATCGGCCTCTTTCGCTCCTTCATCAACAACGTTGCCAAATTCAGCGCGTTCGTCGCCGTACTGTGGACGCTGTCCGGCGTGCAGACCTTCAACATCGGCGGATACAGCATTACCGTTTACGGCTACCTTGTTTGGGTTGCGCTGATTTATTCCATCTTCAGCACCGTCATCGCCCATCTTGTCGGCCGCAAACTAAAAAACCTCAATATCGACCGCCAGCACCGCGAAGCCGACTACCGCGCAGCCCTTTTACGCGTACGCGACCATGCCGAACAAATCGCCTTCTACAACGGCGGCGAAGCCGAAACAGGCCGTCTGAAACAGCGTTACCTCCGCATCCGCAACAACTGGCGACGGCTGACCAACTGCGAATTCCGCCAAGAAACCTTCTGGGCGACCTATGTGCGCATCAGCATCTTCATCCCCATCCTCGCCACCCTGCCCATGTACCTCGCCAAAACCATGACCTTCGGCGACATGATGCAGACCCGCACATCATTTGCACGCGTTCAAGACAGTTTTGGCTGGTTTACTGACGCATACCGCCGCCTGATTGAATGGGCGGCAGTCATCGAACGGCTTTCCAGTTTTCAGACGGCCTTGGAACAAGCAGAACAAAAAAGCCCCTCCCTTCAGTCACACCAAACAGATTTGCCGTATCATCGCGGCAAGGCAGTCCTGCAAAACCTTACCATCCACACCCAAACCGGCAGTCCCCTGCTTACTGATATTCACCTCCAAGCCCGTTCTCCGGAATGGGTATTGCTTGAAGGACGAAGCGGCATCGGCAAATCCACGCTGCTTCGCGTGCTTGCCGGTTTATGGCCGTATTATCACGGCAGTTTTTCCCTTGAAGGCAGCCGCCTGTTTTTCCCGCAACGCCCTTACCTGCCTGCGGACACATTGCGTCAAACTGTCAGCTATCCCTATGCGGCCTGCCAAGACGACCATTTGATTCAAACCGTTTTGGAACAAGTCGGCTTAAGCAGCCCCACGGGTAGGCTGCACACGTTGATGAACGATTTGGACACTTCATACGAATGGCACGGCATCCTCTCCGGCGGCGAACAACAACGCCTCAGCCTTGCACGCGCACTGCTGCACAAACCGCAAATCCTGTTCCTAGATGAAGCCACCAACCAGCTTGATAACGAATCCGCCCTGATGTTGATGCAGACCCTCAAGCAACATTTGCCCGATACTTTGGTCATCGGCATCAGCCACCAACCCAAGATTCAAGCCCTGTTTGATAGTTCCCTGAATTTGAATGAAAAAATTATTTAAATGTTAAAATGTGCAAAGTACTTGCTTTCAACTCTAACAAGGAATATAGTACCAAGTAACTAGTTCTTATTGATGAGAGCTACTCCTTGGATACTTGCCTCCGGTCCTCCAACCCGGGGGCATTTTTTTACATTTTTATTGTGTATTCGTATGGATAGGATAAAGACGAAACACCCACCACAAATCAAACCGCAAACTGCGTTTTCCAAACGCTCAGGCCGTCTGAAATCCTCTCTCCAATATCGTTAATCCCATATTTCAGACGGCCTGTTTAACCCTCTATTGCAAAGCTTGGCACAAGCACCGCTGACCGACGGCAATTAATTACTATATAATCAAACGCATTGTTACCCCTACAAAGGAGCCACACCATGACCACAAAAATTAAAATTGGTATCGTCGGTGCAACCGGTTACACAGGCATTGAATTGTTGCGCCTGCTCAGCAGCCACCCCAACGCAGAGGTTACTGCCGTCACCAGCCGAAGCGAAGCCAGTATTGCGGTTGCCGACTACTTCCCCAGCCTGCGCGGCATTTACGACCTTGCATTCCAAACGCCCGAGGATGCCGGACTTGACCATTGCGACCTCGTGTTCTTTGCCACGCCCAACGGCGTGGCCATGAAAGAAGCACCGTCCCTTATCGAAAAAGGCGTACGCGTGATTGACCTGTCTGCCGACTTCCGCATCCGCGACATCCCAACATGGGAACAATGGTACAAAATGACCCATGCCGCGCCGCAACTCGTTTCCCAAGCAGTGTATGGTTTGTGCGAACTTCACAAAGACGACATCGCCAAAGCCATGCTGGTGGCCAATCCGGGTTGCTACCCTACCTGCGTTTCTCTGCCCTTATTGCCACTGCTTCAAGCTGGCCGTCTGAAGGCCAATGCGCCGCTGATTGCCGACTGTAAATCCGGTGTTTCCGGTGCGGGTCGCAAAGCCAGCACCCACGCCCTATTGTGCGAAGCAGGTGAAAACTTCAAAGCCTACGGAGTCAGCGGCCACCGCCATTTGCCTGAAATCCAACAAACCCTGTCCAGACTGCAAGACCATGTTTCAGACGGCCTGATTTTCGTGCCACACCTTGTTCCGATGATACGCGGTATGCATGCCACTCTGTATCTGCACCTGCAAGAACATACCGATCCTGAAGCCTTGCTGCACGAATACTACCGCGACAGTCCTTTTGTTGATATTTTGCCTTCAGGTTCGACACCTGAAACCCGCAGCGTGCGCGGCGCCAACCTTTGCCGTATCAGCGTTCAAAGAGCGCCCAATCAAGACGATGTGTGGATTGTTCTTTCCGTCATCGACAACTTGGTTAAAGGCGCAGCCGGTCAAGCCGTGCAGAATATGAACATTATGTTCGGCCTGCCCGAAACCACCGGCCTGACTAATGCACCATTAATGCCTTAATATCATTCTTATTAAAAATACAAGGCCGTCTGAAACAATGGTTTTCAGACGGCCTTTATTAATTCATACGCAAACATCACTCATACACCACGCCGGCAAGCATTTCTTCTTCATTCAAGTTACCGTACTGTTGCTCCCAATCGTGGGTGGCCTCCACCATATCACATTCTTTGGCGAAGGCAAGCAGCCTGCCGTCCATCTGATCCAAACTCAAGCTGCCCAAACGTTCGCATTCCGAAGCCGTCAAATTACCGTCCGCTTCATGTGCTTCCGAAGATCCGAAAGGCAGGGCAAAAAAACCCAGTACCAACGCCAGTAGCACCCAAAAAATATTTTTACGCGAACGAGTCATTTCACACCTCTCATCATAATCACATAGCAGGTTTAAGTCAGAAAAACTAAACCAAATAAAACTAAACTAAGAAAAATCGAACAAAAAATTAGAAATATCGATTCATCTAAGACAAAACGAATAATACTAAGAAAAAATAGAATGTGCAATACTTTTTCTTAGGTTAGGTAATTTTTTTCTTACAATTTTATAAAAACTAAGGTAAAATACACTCAAATCGTCCAAACCATATAAAAAACATACCTCCATAAAGGCATAAACATGGATACCTTTAAAGACCGCCTGGCTTTCTTATGGAAAGATGAAGCCCGCCAAGCCAAGATCGCCGCCGACATTGATATGACCATCGCCGGATTCAGCCGTATCTGGAACGAAGGCGGCCTGCCGAAATCGGAAACGCTAAAAAAAATCAAACAACTTAAAGGCTGTAGCATAGACTGGCTTTTGACAGGCGAAGGTTCTCCCTTCCCCGATTCCGAAGCCCCAAAAGCCACAGCAACCGACACACTGGGCAACCCTGTCGATATAGACGAATTTGTCTTCGTACCGCGTTACGACATCCAAGCAGCGGCCGGACACGGCCAGCTCGTCGGCGATGAACAGCCCATGTTCGCCATGGCGTTCCGACGCTATTGGATAGAAAATTATGTGACGCGCGACATCAAAAACCTTTCCGTTATCTCAGTCAAAGGCGACTCGATGGAAGGCGTGCTGAATGATGGCGACACCATCCTCATCAACCACGGCCAAACCACGCCGCGCGACGGCCTCTATGTTTTACGCCTTAACGAAAACCTTTTGGTCAAACGCTTGCAACTGATACCCGGCGGCATCGTCAACGTCATTTCTGCCAACGAGGCCTACCCTACTTTTGAAATCGACTTGAAAAACCCGACCGACGACGTTGCCATCATCGGCCGTGTAGAATGGTTTGGCAGAAGCATCTAAATCTGACATACTGGTGCTTGAAATTTCTGCCATGCCCTCCATGTAAGCTGGCAGACCCTGTCTGCACAAACTTGCCTTGACTAACGGTTTGCGCGACAATAGTAAAAATATTCATATAAAAGGAATCACATCATGTCAGACGAAAGCCCTATTATCTTTACTGACAGCTGCTGCACCAAAGTTGCCGACCTGATTGCCGAAGAGAACAATCCCGACCTGAAATTGCGCGTATTCGTCAACGGCGGCGGTTGCTCCGGCTTCCAATACGGTTTTACCTTTGACGAAATCAAAAATGACGACGATTTTGAAATCCAGAAAAACGGCCTGACGTTCTTGGTTGACCCGATGAGCTACCAATATTTGGTTGGTGCGGAAATCGACTACACCGAAAGCCTGCAAGGTTCTCAATTCGTCATCCGCAATCCGAATGCAGAGACAACTTGCGGTTGCGGTTCGTCCTTCTCCGTATAAACAATCCGTTTTTGCCACAAAAACAGGCCGTCTGTATCTTCAGACGGCCTTTTGTGTGAATTTATTTTAAACAATTTTAGATTTACTTTATAATAATATCGGGCGTAAATATTTACTCTACAATAGACATAACATTGGACATGTATGTTTCCATATAAATAAAAAATTATTGTCCAGCCGATTAACGACACAAAGGCAAACCGTACCTGGTCTGCCTGAGACTGCAGCCTCTGTTTTGGCTCGTATCATAAGCCAAAACAGCTCAAACACAATAACAAAACCTTAGGCTAAACCCATTTGGTTGACGCAGTCGAAATACTCATGGGATATCAATGAGCAAACAAGAAAAATTTTTCGACGTATACGTTTCCTATCCGCCGAACACGGATAGGGAGCTCATCCACGCCTGCCTGTATGAGAACCTGCCCGAAAACGAAGTCGAGAGCCTGATTCAAGCCTTGGCTGAGCGTCCGCAAGCGATTGTGGCCGAAAAATGTACCCAAGATGAGCGCGAAAATGCGCAGCATTACTTCAGCTATTTGGGTTTGGACGTGATCGTCCGTCAGTCTATGGAATTGGAAGCAGTTGAAGAAGAAACTATGTCGGCAGCCAATACTCCCGACCCTATCCAATGCCCCGTCTGCATGACGATTATTGACGAACTAGATGCACAGGAATGTAAAACCTGCCACTTTGATTTGACAGAAAAAAATGAGCTGGCCATCCAGCGTAAGCGCATTGAATGGCAGGAAAAAATCTCTTTCGAGCATAAAAAACAAACCGAAATCGCCCACAAGCTCAAATACGAGCGCGAGCAGGAAGAGAAAAAGCTGCGCAAGAAAATCCGTGCCGAGTTGGAATCCCAACTACGCGAAGAGTTAGACCAAAATCCTGAGCTGGCAGCACTTGCAGCGAGGAAGAAAACACAGTTCCTGCTTACAATGGCTATCGTATTCGCCGTTTTGAGCCTGCTTGCACTCGGCTATATAGCTGCAAAATTCTTCTAAACCGATTCAAAAACTTAAGGCCGTCTGAAAACAGATTTTCAGACGGCCTTTTATTTCCTTATTGATTGAGCCATTTCAATCAAGCCTCTTGCACATCAACGTCCACCGACCATCTGATTTTGCCGTCGCGGTTTTGCTGCAACACCTGCACCCACAAACTTACGGCGCGGTGCAAATCCTGTCGGGATGTTGATTCAAGGAAGATTTGCGCGCGTTCGCGTTCAGCGAGGCGCACCATCAGCATCGGAGCGGCACCAAACTGGGAGACGCTTTCGGGCAAAAGCGGGGCAAGGGTTTCTTTGGCGGCGTTGAGAAATTCCATCGCATCGGCAACATGCGGCGCATCGGCACGGACGGCGGTCTGGAAACCGAAAGGCGGCATGGCGAACATTTGCCGCTCGTTCAATTCGTTTTCGGCAAACACGGCGTAGTCCTGCGCTTTGACGGCGGCGAAGACGGGATGTTCGGGCAGTTGGGTTTGTATCAACACCTTGCCGGGTTTGTCGGCGCGCCCCGCCCTTCCGGACACCTGCATCAGCTCTGCAAACAGCCTTTCCGGCGCACGAAAGTCCGCGCTATACAGGCTGCCGTCGGCGTTCAATACGATAACGAGGTTAAGCCGCGCGAAATCATGACCTTTGGCGAGCATCTGCGTACCGACCAGAATGTCGATTTCGTTGTCGGCGATGCGGCGGTACAAATCTGCCCAGTCGTTTTTGTGCGCAGTGCTGTCCCTGTCAACACGGACGACGGCAGCCTTGGGCAGGAAGGCGCGCAGGGTTTCTTCGACGCGCTGCGTGCCGTGGCCGACGGCGGTCAGGTCTTGGTTGCCGCAGTCGGGGCATTTGAATGGGATGGGTTCGCGGTGGTCGCAATGGTGGCAGCGCAGTTGGCGGGCGCGTTGGTGCAGCACCATTTTAGCGGAGCAGTTTGGACAGCCGAAGGTATGGCCGCAGTCGCCGCAAAACAGCGCGGGCGCGAAACCGCGCCGGTTGAGGTACACCAGCGACATGCCACCTGCTTCAAAATTCTGTTTTAAAAGCTGCAAGGCTTGCGGCGAGAAGCCGTTGTCAAGTTTCAGACGGCCTACGTTGAGAATTTCTACTTGCGGCAGTTGCGCGGCGGCATGGGCGCGCTCGGTCAGTTGCAGCAGGCGGTACGCGCCGCTTTGCGCCTTGTGCCAGCTCTCCAAGCTGGGCGTGGCACTGCCCAACACGACAGGACAGCCGCTCTGCTTCGCCCGCCACACCGCCAAATCGCGGGCATGGTAGCGCAATTCGTTGTCCTGTTTGAACGAGCCATCGTGTTCCTCATCGACCACAATCAGCCCGACATCAGGCAAAGGCGTGAACACCGCCAGCCGCGTGCCGATGACCAGCTTCGCCTGCCCCAACATCGCGCGCAGATAATCCTGCGTGCGCTTGCCTGCAGCCATCTGGCTGTGCAACACGGCGGTCGGCACGTCGGCAAAACGGTTTTCCACCCGCTTCAAAAGCTGCGGCGTGAGATTGATTTCTGGCAACAGAAACAACACCTGCCGCCCCTGCGCCAACACTTTCGCCATCGCATCGAAATACACCTCGGTCTTGCCACTGCCGGTAATGCCGTACAGCAGAAATGGCTGAAATTTACCAAAGGCCGTCTGAATTTCATCGGAAGCCTTCTGCTGGTCGGCATTCAACACAAATTCAGAGTGCGAAGCCTGCCTGTGGCACGACTCTAAAACGGACTTTGCCGCTTCCGTCGTTTCAATCCAACCCTGTTCCGCCCAATCTTCGATTAATTTCGCCGCCTGCGCGTTCACCTGCTTCAACGCCGCCATCGTCATTCCACCCGACAGCAGCGCGCCCCACAAAGCCGCTTTTTTGTTGAACCGCGCCGGCGGCGGCGTTTGCGCCCTGCCTGCTTCGTTTAAAGCATAAAACAACGGCGGCTGCGGCATTTCTACCGCGCGCGTTTCCTTCAAACCTTGCGGCAATGCGGCAAATACCGCCTGCCCCGTCGGATAGTGGTAATAACGCGACGTAAACGCCAACAAATCACGCCAGCTTTGAGGCAACGGCTTTTCTTCTACAAAGGCCATCTGAACACTCAAAATCCGCGCCGTATCCATATCGGGCGCAATATCCTTTTCCCACACAATCCCGACAACGGTTTTATTACGAAAAGGCACAAGCACCCGCGTTCCCAGAGGAAGCAGCTCGGAATAGGAATAAGTCAAAAGGCCGTCTGAAAGCGGCACGTTTACGGCAATACGATGGTAGAACATACAAACAATCAAATCATTTTTTCGTATTTTAACAGCCGAAAGCTATTTTCAGACGATAATTTGAGCCTTAGTACAATGCAGACATGACGGAGGTTTGATACAATGCCTTATTTCAACACACGCAAGTCTCTCGCATGAAAACCAAGTTAATCAAAATCTTAACGCCGTTTGCCGTCCTTCCTTTGTTGGCATGCGGTCAACCTGCCGTATCCAACGCCAACGCAGCGCCTGCTCCGGCCGCCAAAGCGGAAGCGCCTGCCGACAAATCCGTTGCCGCTTCTTTGAAAGCGCGTTTGGAAAAAGTCTATGCCGCCCAAGATTTGAAAGTTTTGAGCGTCAGTGAAACACCGATTAAAGGCATTTATGAAGTTGTCGTCAGCGGCAAACAAATCATCTATACCGACGCCAAAGGCGACTATATGCTTGTTGGCGACCTCATCAACGTCAACACGCGCCAAAGCATGACTGAAGAACGCGCCGCCGATTTGAACAAAATCGACTTCGCTTCCCTGCCTTTGGATAAAGCCATTAAAGAAGTACGCGGCAACGGCAAACTGAAAGTCGCTGTTTTCTCCGATCCGGACTGCCCGTACTGCAAACGCTTGGAGCATGAGTTTGAGAAAATGACTGACATCACGATTTATACCTTCATGATGCCGATTCCAAGCCTGCACCCTGATGCCGCGCGCAAAGCCGAGCTGTTGTGGTGTCAACCTAATCCGACCCAGGCATGGATCGACTGGATGCGCAAAGGCAAATTCCCAAGCGGCAAAGCAAACTGCGAAAACCCTGTTGCAGAAACCACTTCATTGGGCGAACAATTCGGCTTCAACGGCACGCCGACCGTAGTCTTCCCTAACGGCCGCAGCCAAAGCGGTTACAGCCCTATGCCTCACCTCAAAGAAATCATCGAGAAAAACCAGTAATACTTTTCAGGTTTTAATCTCCATAAAGGACGCTTTACGCGTCCTTTTTTCATGTCGCCCGCCATCAACTGCCTTCAGACGGCCTCAATACAGACAAATATAAAAAAGGACGTGTCCAACACGTCCTTTTTTCCCTTTACCTTACAGGTAGAATTTTTCAATTACTTTCAGGTTTTCATCCAATTTGTACACCAGCGGCTGACCGGTTGGGATTTCCAAACCCATGATGTCTTCGTCGGAAATGCCTTCGATGTGTTTGGCCAACGCGCGCAGGGAATTGCCGTGTGCCGCAACCAATACACGTTTGCCGCTCAAGATGGCCGGAGCGATTTGATCTTCCCAGAAAGGCAGAACGCGCTCGAGGGTCACTTTGAGGTTTTCGCCATCAGGTACGACATCGCTAGGCAGGTTAGCATAGCGGCGGTCGTTGTGGGCGGAGTGAGGGTCTTTAGGATCGAGCAGCGGAGGCAGGGTGTCGTAGCTGCGGCGCCAGATGTGGACTTGCTCGTCGCCGTATTTTTCTGCGGTTTGTTTTTTATCCATACCTTGCAGCTGGCCGTAGTGGCGCTCGTTCAAACGCCATGATTTGATTTGTGGAACAAACAGTTGGTCGGATTCTTCCAAAACGATGTTACAGGTTTTGATGGCACGGGTCAGAACGGAGGTAAAGGCGATGTCGAACTCGTAGCCCTTCTCTTTCAGCTTTTTACCTGCTGCTGCGGCTTCTGCCAAACCTTGCTCGCTCAGCTTAACGTCGCGCCAGCCGGTGAAAAGGTTTTTCGCGTTCCATTCGCTTTGTCCGTGACGGATGAATACTAATTCCATGATAGTTTGCTCCAATGAAGTTTGGGAAAAGGTATTTATAGCACACTTTGCCGCCGCGCTGATAACGTCGGCGGTTTCTTTTGATATGTTGCAAGTTTGCTTCTAGTCTTCAGACGGCCTTGTCGGAAGGTAAACATCAAACCGCGTGCTTTTGCCTGTGTATTGATAAGCAGGTTTGCGCCCGTCGAGAAATTCGCCCAAGCGCGGGCGTTTGACGACAATGCGTTTTTTGGCGGTATTCAATGCCGCATCCAATAACTCGGCTTCATCTTGTGCCGAGCCGACCAAGTCGTGAAAGTAAGCCATTTCTTTTTTCACGGCGGCGGTTTTGCGACGCTCCGGATACATCGGATCGAGATACACCACATCGGGCATACCGTTTTCCATTGCCAATTCCTGCATCAAATCAACGGAATTGCCGAAATGCAAAGTAATGCGTTGGGCAATCTCCCGTGTCTCTTCACTTTGCCCCACCCTATTGAGGCCGTCTGAAAGTAGACAGGCAACCGCAGGATTTTGTTCAAAAGTGTGTACATTCAAACCCAACGAGGCAAGCACAAAACTGTCGCGCCCCAGTCCGCCGGTAGCGTCCCAGACAGTCGGTTGTACAGTGTGGTTGACTGCTTTGGCAATCAACTCGCCTCCGCCTTTAGTGCGCCGATAATGGGCGGCACCGCCATCAAAATCAACGCGGACACGGCCTTTTTCACCGGCGCGGCACAAACTGATGCCGCTTTCGTCAGCGATAAGGAAACTGCCTTCTTCAGGCTGCCGGTCGATAACGGTCAACCCGAACGGCTCGGTAAGGCTGCGAAGTTCGGCAGATGCGGTTTCGTCAAAATAAATCTTGTACATAAGGCTTATGTTTCAGACGGCCTTGAAAACTCAGGCCGTCTGAACGTTTTAATTGATGTCCAAGCGTTCCATGCGGTAGCGCATAGAGCGGAAGCTGATGCCCAAAAGTTTGGCGGCTTGGGTACGGTTGTAACGGGTTTGCTGCAAAGCCTGCTCGATGATACTGCGTTCCACTTGGTCGAGGTAATCCTGTATCTGCATGGTACGCGGATCAAACGGCGGAATGGGGCTGTGATTGAGCGTGGTTTCGCGCGCGTCAGGTTCGGCAATATCGTCAAAGGAAAAGCCGCTGCGTTCAGCCTTAACCTGTGGGGCGTTTTGAATCTGCAAGTCGTCCACTTGTATCACTTGGCCTACCGTCAACGCAACGGCGCGTTCAAGGATATTTTCCAACTCGCGGAAGTTGCCGGGGTAGCTGTAATGCAACAGGGCTTCTTGGGCTTTCGGGCTGAGTTTGTAGGTTTGATTGCCGTGACGGTGTTTATACAACAGATACAGAATCAGTGCGCCCAAGTCTTCGCGCATTTCGCGCAAAGGCGGCATGTGCAGGGTGACAACGTTGAGGCGGTAATACAAGTCCTGACGGAATGCGCCGCTTTCAACCAAAGCTTCGAGGTTTTTATGGGTTGCACAAATAATGCGCACATCCACAGAGGTTTCCCGCGCATCGCCGATACGGCGCACGGCTTTTTCTTGAATGGCGCGCAGGAGTTTGACCTGCATGGCAAGCGGCAAATCGGCAACTTCGTCAAGGAACAAAGTGCCGCCGTCAGCGTGTTGGAAAAAACCTAAACGGTCTTGATCCGCGCCGGTAAAGCTGCCTTTTTTGTAGCCGAAAAATTCGCTTTCCATCAGGTTTTCAGGAATGGCTCCGCAGTTGACGGCAATAAACGGTTTGTCAGCGCGGTCGGACAGCTCGTGAATCGTGCGCGCCGCCTGCTCTTTACCCGTACCGGACTCGCCGGAGATATAAACAGGAACAAGGCTGTGGGCCAATCTGCGAATCAGGTGGCGCACTTCGACCATTTGCGGCGAAGTACCCAACAGGCGCGGCATATCGTCCTCGCCTTCCAATATAGGTGCATCTTGTTGCAGAGCATGATTGATGCTGCCAGCCGAAAAACGCTCTTTTAAGGAATTGAGCCCTTCCGGAACAGTCAAAGGCCGGTTAAATTCGCTCTGTACACTCTTAGGAGGCGTAACGACAGGCTTGACCGGCTGAGGTTCGGGTTTATACAGGGCGGCAGAAACAGGCGCAGGCTGCGATTTGACTTTTTCAGACGGCGTGGGTTCGGCAGTATTGTCGGAAACCGATACTGCCGATTTAACCAATGAACGCAACTGCGACAGCGTAATCGGTTTTTGCAGATAATCAAACGCCCCTGCTTTCAAGGCTTCAACGGCTTGGTCGGCATTACCGAAAGCCGTAATCACGGCGACGGGCGTGTCGAGCATCAGTTCATCAATGTATTGGACAACCTCGAGGCCTGAGCCGTCGGGCATACGCATATCGGTCAACACCAGTGAATAATCGTTGTTGTCTAGCCTGTCTTTGGCTTCTTCAACACCAGCCGCAGTATCGACGCGCAGACCCATTTTCATCAGGGTCATTTCCATCAGGTCGCGGATGTCTGCCTCGTCATCGACAACCAAAACCGGCTCTTGCAATTTATTCATCCTGCGCTTGCTCCTTCGGTAAAATCAGTTCAAACCCGTTCATTTCAGGGTGATAATGCAGCTGCCCCATATTGGCGTGTGCCAACTCGCGTGCGACGTAAAGCCCCAAGCCGGTGCCTTGTTTTTCGGTGGTGTAAAACGGCTCGAACAGATGATTTCGTACATCGGGCGGCACGCCTTTGCCGTTGTCCGCCACTACGATGGAAATATGCATCCTGCCGCTAGAGCGGATAAGAACGGTAATGGCGTTTTCGTCCTGACGGCTGTGTCGCCAAGCGTTGTTGCACAAGTTCCACATCACTTGCTGCAAGTGCATGGAGTCAACCAATACGGTCAGGTTGTTGCCGTCCATATTCATGCGCAGACAGCCGATGGCATCGGGATTGTTTAAGGTAAATTCCTGCTTGAATTCCAACCAAAATTTCATCAGATTAATCGGCTGGCGGCTGATGTTGTCTCGTTTGTTAAGCAGGGATACGTCTTCCAACATCTTGTCGATACGTTGGATATTGCTGTCGATGATGTTGTAGAGCTTGGCCTTGAGCGGATCTGCCTCATCACCCTCTTGCAACAAATCGCTGGCATGACGGATGGCGGACATCGGGTTGCGGATTTCGTGGGCAAGGTTGGCAGTCAACTGTCCGAGCGAAGTCAGCTTGGTGGACATGGCCTCCGCAGCCACTTCACGCAATGAGCGGACATACAACATCAGCAGCTCGGTCTGCTCCTGAATCAGCGGAACGGCTCGAACGTGCATGGCGTGTTGGAAAATATGGATATCGGTTTCAAAAGGTTTGTCGGGTTGGCGCTGCCAACGTGCTACCAGTTCGCCAAACACGATTTCCTGCTGATCGATAATCAGGCTGGGGAAATAGATTTTTGCCTGTTTGTTAAACAGCCACACGCGTTGGGTCGCATCAATCACCACAACCGCTTCCTGTACGCGGTTCAAAACCAAATGGTTCAAGCCGCTAATACGGCGGTAGGCCAGTTGATGACGGCTGGCGGACTCTGTGGCCTGCTCCAGATAACGGGCAGCAAACGATGTCAGCATCGCCACCAGATAGCCTGCGCCGATCAGCATCGAAGAATTCACCATTGATTTCGCGTCCCAATTAAACGAATCGAAACGCATGCTGCCGTCTAAAAACAGGTTCAAAATAAACAGCATGGCCGTATAGCCTGCATACAGCATAGGGTAGTGGCCATAACTAAGCAGACACGACGTAGCAACAAACGGCAAAACCAAAATCCCGAAACCGGAAGCCGTACCGCCGGAGATATACACCAAAACCATCATCATGGTGATGTCGACCACGGCACTGGCATTGGGCAAATCCAAAGACTGCCACTGCCA
Source organism: Neisseria sp. HMSC070H10 (assembly GCF_001837635.1). NCBI lineage: Bacteria > Pseudomonadati > Pseudomonadota > Betaproteobacteria > Neisseriales > Neisseriaceae > Neisseria > Neisseria sp. HMSC070H10. The sequence goes on along the minus strand of NZ_KV833364.1, from coordinate 183,653 downwards.
GCCCGGGCGGAACACGGAGAGCATAATCAGGAGGAAATACAGCGTTACCCAGATATAAAACTCAACGTCCGGCAACGAAATGCCAATCAGGTTGCCACCCGTGTAGCTGCCGAAAGCGTGCAAAACCAAAAGCGGTAAGACGATGGCTATTCGGGCAATGTTGATTACACCGGGAATCCGCTCCCTCAGATTACCCAGTTCTTGAAGATTGGCTCTGTTCATAAATGAACCTTTTTTTATTATCATGCAATGTCGTATAAATTTAATTTATTTAGATATATTTGTTCTTGTTTCAGGACAAACTTTTCAGACGGCCTGATATTTCCAATACCTTGCCTTTTTTACCGCGTTTGCCGTCAATATCGGCAATACGCAGTTTTTCCTGATGTTCTGCACCGCGTCGGCCGACCGATACAACGGTAAATTCAGGAGAAGTCGTCACCATAATGTGTTCCAAAGATGCACCATCAGCCAACGACATCAGCTGCAAACCGCGGCCTTTAGGCATGACTTTAAGCTCGCCGATGGAAAACGCCAAGAGGCGGTGGTCGCTGCTGGCCAGTACGACTTTGCAGTCGGGATTGATCAGCGAAGAAGCATAGACGGCAACCGGCGGCAGGACGGTTTCGCCGCTGTCCACGGTCATCACCACTTTACCCGCTTTCACGCGTCCGACCATATCGGCCAACTTGGTGATAAAGCCGTAGCCGCCGCTGCCTGAAAGCAAGTAATGCTGTTCGGGCTGGCCGGTGAGCATGGCGACGGGTTTCGCGCCGTTTTGCAGCTCGATTAAGGATGAAACCGGTACGCCGTCGCCGCGTCCTCCGGGGATTTCGGCGGCATCGAGCGTGTAGGTTCTGCCCAATGAATCCAGGATGACGACGGGTAAAACAGTGCGGCCTTCAAGGGTTTGTTTGAGACGATCGCCTTCTTTGAACGCGGTTTGGCTCAAATCGAGGTTGTGTCCGGCGCGGCTGCGTATCCAGCCTTTTTCCGACAGGATCAGCGTGATGGGTTCGTCGGCGGTGGTTTGCGTCAGCACGGCGCGTCCGGCTTCTTCCACCAGCGTGCGGCGCGCGTCGCCAAACTGCTTCATGTCCGCCTGCATCTCTTTGATAATCAGCTTGCGTTTTTCGTTTTCGTCGCCCAAAAGGATATTCAGACGACCTTGTTCTTCGCGCAATTCGTTCAATTCTTTTTCGAGTTTGAAACCTTCCAAACGCGCCAACTGGCGCAGGCGGATTTCCAAAATGTCTTCGGTTTGGATTTCGGTCAATCCGAACGCCGCCATCAGGTCGGCTTTCGGATCGTCTGATTCGCGGATGACTTTAATCACTTCGTCAATGTGCAGAAAGACTTTCAGACGGCCTTCAAGGATGTGCAGCCGTTTTTCCACTTGGTTCAAACGGAATTTCAGACGGCGTGTTACGGTTACGATGCGGAAATCTAGCCATTCCTGCAAAATCGTTTTCAGGTTTTTCTGCGCGGGACGGTTGTCCAAACCCATCATCACCAAGTTCATGGAGACATTGCCTTCCAGCGAAGTCTGCGCCATCAGCGTGTTGATGAATGTATCGGTATCGATGCGGCTGGATTTTGGTTCAAATACAAGGCGCACAGGATGTTCGCCGTCTGATTCGTCGCGCACGCGGTCGATTAAATCCAGCATCAGCTTTTTGGTGTTGAGCTGGTCTTGGTTGAGCTGCTTCTTGCCTGCTTTCGGTTTCGGGTTGGTTTGTTCTTCGATTTCAGCAAGGATTTTGGCGGAATTGGCGTTCGGCGGCAGCTCGGTCACAATCACGCGCCACTGTCCGCGCGCCAGCTTCTCGATTTCATAACGCGCACGCACGCGCACGCTGCCTTTGCCGGTTTCGTAAATGCGGCGTAATTCATCCGCCGGCGTGATGATTTGACCACCGCCGGCAAAATCGGGCGCAGGAATGTATTGCATCAGGTCGGCGGTTTCCAGCGTCGGCTTTTTCAACAGCGCAATCGCCGCCTGCGTGACTTCGTTTAAATTGTGTGATGGGATTTCAGTCGCCATGCCCACCGCAATGCCTGATGCGCCGTTGAGCAAGACCATAGGCAGACGGGCTGGCAGGTGTACAGGTTCGTCAAACGCACCGTCGTAGTTCGGCACAAAATCTACCGTACCCTGATTGATTTCGGACAACAGCAATTCCGCAATCGGCGTCAGCCGCGCTTCGGTGTAACGCATCGCCGCCGCCCCGTCGCCGTCGCGCGAACCGAAGTTGCCGATGCCGTCGATTAAGGGGTAGCGCAAGGTAAAATCCTGCGCCATGCGCACCATCGCCTCATAGGCGGAACTATCGCCGTGCGGATGGTATTTACCCAAAATCTCGCCGACCACGCGCGCCGACTTCACCGGCTTCGCCCCCGCCGTCAAACCCATATCGCGCATGGCAAACAAAATACGCCGCTGCACGGGCTTTTGGCCGTCTGAAACTTCAGGCAGCGCGCGGCCTTTGACCACGCTCATGGCGTATTCGAGATAGGCGCGTTCGGCGTACTGACCTAACAGCAGGTAGTCTTCGCCGACAGGAGATGGACTTGGAGCGGAAATGTGTTCTGTCATCAGGATGGTAAAACGAAATCAATTAAAGAAGGATATTGTAAAGCAAAATCGGCAGTCATAGCCAATTTGAGTGATGAACGGTAGCTCGGCGGCAATAAGGCTTACCGAATCAAGTCGGCAAATATGATTTGTTTCGACCAAAAAGGCCGTCTGAAACCCTTTCATGTTTCAGACGGCCTTTTCATTTTGGTTTTAAATCAAAACTTCGTTATTCTGCAGTAGCCGATTTGGCCGCAGTTTTAATGGTTAAGGTCAACGCGGCGGCGATGGCCAGGGAAACACCGGCAAAAGTCATCGCGTTGGCAGGGTTTGAACCCAAGAAGGTTTTGTACACCCAGCCGAAAGATACGGTTTCAATCAGCATTGGAATCACAATCATCATGTTCACAATACCCATGTACACGCCGTAACGTTCTTTCGGAATAGAACCGACCACAATCATAAACGGCACGCCCATCATACTTGCCCAACCGACACCGAAACCAATCATCGGCGCAAACATCAGGTATTTGTTGCCGATGTGCGGAATGGTGAGCAAGGCCAGCGCGGCAAGGGTTACGGCAAAGGCGTGAACATATTTGGCGGCGTATTTGCGCGCCATCCACATCAGGCCGAAGGCGGAGATAAAGGTTACCACGTTGTAGAAACCGTTTACCAGGCCGGTCCATGCAACCGCTTGGCTATACGCTTCGGTATTTTCAACGGTCGAGTCCCAGACAGATTGGACGATACTGTGGGAAATATATTGCCAGTAGATGAAGAGCGCGTACCATTGAAAGAGATACACCAAAGCCAGTTGCCACAGGGCAGTCGGCATTTCGCGCACGGCAACGACAATATCTTTAACAGCATGGGCCGGACCGCTCGGCTGGGCTTTAATGGCCGCCATTTCTTCAGGGCTGGGCTCGCGTTCGGCTGTTGATAAAACGGTAACCAAAACCGAACCGATGGAGCAGACCGCACCAATATAAAACGAACCGAATACCCAATACGGAATGCCTGCTTCGGAAGTTTGTTGCAACCAGCCGATTTGTTGGAAGATGTAGAGGGAAACGTTGGCCAGGGTAATGCCCAAGCCGGTAAACACGGACTGCATCAAGAAACCGGTGGATTGCTGTTGTTCAGGAACGGTATCGGCAATAAAGGCACGGAAAGGTTCCATTGCCGTGTTGTTGCTGATGTCCAAGAGCCACAGCAGCAATACGGCCACCCACAAGGCGGTAACGTGCGGATAAATAAAGAGGCAGAGGCTGCAACCGATGGCGCCGATCAAGAAATACGGACGGCGGCGACCCAATCCCGGCACCCAAGTGCGGTCACTCATCGCACCAATCATCGGCTGCACCAGCAAACCGGTAATCGGGCCTGCCATATTCAAAATCGGCAATTGGCTCGGGTCGGCATGAAGAAAGCTGAAAATCGGGTTAATCGCAGTCTGCTGCAACCCGAAGCTGTATTGAATGCCGAAGAAACCGAAGTTCATCAGCATAATCTGGCGAAGTGTCATCGCCACTTGTGGGGAGATTTTCATAGGAAGGCTACTCCTGGATAATAAACTATGGAAACAACAAACTCCAATTTCAGCGGTATGACGCTCTTATTGTATTGGGCCGCCTTTTTCAATGAGGCAACCCTGTTTTCAGACGGCCTTTATTTTGACCGTTTATATAATCTTGTTTTGATGTGTGTTTGTGTTGTTTGAAGCTTATTTTTAGGCCGTCTGAAACTATTTATTCATCACAGACTGACGCCAGATGGTTTCCCCAACGACCTTGACGGGCTGAGCCGTACCGGCCGGATGTTCGATGTATTGGAACAGCAAATCCGCCGCCATTTCACCCATACGCAGATAAGGCAGCTCGGTGCTGGTCAACGGCGGAAACAGCGTTTCCGCAATCGCGCTGTGGTTATCATATCCGGCAACCGAAACTTGCTCGGGAACCCGCACGCCGCGCGTCCTCAAAATCCCGTACACGCGCACTGCCATTTCATCGTTACCGCAGCAAATTACCGTCGGCGGAAGCGGCAAAGACAGCAGCTTCAAAATAGCCGAAATCAAAGACCCGCTGTCGTTGCTGAAGTCAGGATAACCAGTTTGCACCAAATCAGGATCGAAGACAATATCCGCATCTGCCAAAGCCCGGTGGTATCCGGCCAATCTCAATCTCGTTGCTTCTACGCCCGGCTGCAAAGTCACATAAGCAATCCGTTTGTGTCCGCTTTGAATAATTCGGCGCACCAAGCCATACTGCCCTGCTTCGTCATCCGGCAAAACCGACGGCGTACCTGCCAAATCAAAACAGTTGACCAACACCATCGGACAACGGTTGGGCACTTCCGGTAGCAATACTTCCTGATGGAAACCTGCCACATATAAAATCCCCTCGGCACGATGCTCCATAAAGGTACGAATCAGCGGCTCCATCTGACCGGGCTGCCCCGACTTGTTGTCGATGTCGGCAATCATCAAAATCTTGCCTTGTGCGCGAATCTGCTGCTGAATGCCCTTAATCAAGAACATATCCGGAATGCCGTGTCCGCCCGTATTCTCACCCGTCCGCGAAATGGCGCCGGTAATCAGGCCGACCAAGCCAGAACGGTGGGACCGCATAATCCGCGCCACAGAAGACGGGATATAGCCCAAAGCGGCAATCGCTGTTTCTACTTTGGAACGGGTTTTATCGCTGACCGGCGCATCGCCGTTAATTACCCGGCTGACCGTCTTGGGAGACACCCCGGCATAAGCAGCGACATCATAAATTGTAGCCATCTTACGAACCCGCCCCGACAGGATTTCAATAATGTTACATAGGATAACACAGCAGACATCGGTGTCATACCCCCTTTTTTACAGAAACTTGATGATAATCAACCATTTCTATTGCATTTTGCATACATTTCTTAAGCAAAACCGACCCTACCACCTCCCAAAAGTTGTGCAAATTTGTTAAACTACAAACAACTATAAAAAGCAGAAAATAGATACCCTGCTTGTTTACCGTTACATACTAAGGAAACGAGATGTCCTCATACTCAGACGCATGGCAGGCCTTGGAAACCCATCATGCCGATACGCAACACATTACCCTGCGCGAACGCTTCGCCGCAGATGCCGAACGTTTCAATAATATGCACGAAATTCTGTATGGTTTGTTATTTGATTACAGTAAAAACCGCCTAGATGAAAATACCCTTGATTTATTGTGCCAACTGGCCGAAGCAGCCGATTTGCCACAATATATGCAGGCCATGAGCAGCGGCGAAAAAATCAACACCAGCGAACACCGCGCCGTCCTCCACACCGCCCTGCGCCTGCCGGCCAATGCCCAACCCATTTACGTCGACGGCGAAAACATCGTGTCCAAAGTTCATCACGAACTCAACCGCACCCTCGAATTCGCACGCCAACTCCTAGACGGCACCCACGCAGGCATTACCGGCAAACCCATTACCGACTTGGTTCACATCGGTATCGGCGGCTCCGATTTGGGTCCGCGCATGGCCACACAGGCGCTGCAACCTTATTGGCAAAACATCCGCGTCCACTTTGTCAGCAACTCCGATGATGCCGACCTGACCCAAACCCTTCTCGGCCTCAACCCCGAAACCACCGTATTCAGCATTGCCAGCAAATCGTTCCGCACACCGGAAACCCTGCTCAATGCCTATGCGGCGCGTACTTGGTACCGCGATGCAGGTTTGCCTGATTCCGGCATCTACCGCCACTTCTGCGCCATTTCCGCCGATGTGGCCGCTGCCCAAAACTTCGGTATCTCCCCCGACAAAGTCTTCGCCATGTCCGACTGGGTCGGCGGCCGCTATTCCGTCTGGTCGCCCATCGGCCTGCCTCTGATGGTTGCCGTCGGCGAAAAAGCGTTCCGCAAAATGCTGGCCGGCGCACACGCGATGGATACCCATTTCTTCGAAACACCATTCCGCCGCAACATTCCCGTCCTGATGGCGCTCATCAATGTTTGGTACAACAACTTCCAATATTCAGACGGCCAAACCGTTGTCCCATACAGCCACAACATGCGCCTCTTTACCCCATGGCTCAACCAACTCGATATGGAAAGCCTCGGCAAACAGCGTACATCAGACGGCCAACCCGTTTCCTGCACCACCGGCGGCATTGTCTTTGGTGATGAAGGTGTCAACTGCCAACATGCCTACTTCCAGCTTCTACACCAAGGTACGCGTCTGATCCCCGTCGACTTTATCGTCCCCATGACCACAATCTACGGCAACCACCGCCAACACCGCTTTACCGTTGCCAACGCCTTTGCCCAAGCCGAAGCGCTGATGAAAGGCAAGACCTTAGACGAAGTACAAGTCGAATTAGCCGCCCTGCCCCAAGACGAACGCGACCGTCTTGCGCCGCAAAAAGAATTCCCCGGCAACCGTCCGAGCAACAGCCTGCTCATCGACAGCCTGACGCCTTTCAACCTCGGCATGCTGATGGCAGCCTACGAACATCGCACCTTTGTTCAGGGCGTGATTTGGCGTATCAACCCCTTCGACCAATGGGGCGTGGAATACGGTAAAGAACTGGCCAAAACCATCGAGCCCGAACTCGAACGCGGCACGCCGGCACACGACAACTCCACCAACGGTCTGATTGCCTTCTACCGCAACTGCAACGCAGCATCGAAGGCCGTCTGAAAATAAAATATCCGTAAAACAAACATATCTGCTTGTCTTACGGACATTTCAAAACCCTATCGGCTTGTTCCAACAAAAGGCCGTCTGAAACTTTATCCATTCAGTTTCAGACGACCTTTTATTATTCAATAAAGATAGCAGAAGTTGATTCGCCATATCCCCCATCTTTGCTACAATATCCCTTTTCTTTTTTATTGATTCCACTATGACAACCGCACCCCAACCCAGCACTTGGCGCAAGATTTTTTCGCGCAAAATGCTGATTTGTATCTTTACAGGCTTCACTTCGGGGTTGCCGCTTTATTTTCTGATCAACCTGATTCCGGCATGGTTGCGCAGCGAACATGTTGATTTGAAAACCATCGGCCTGATGGCACTTATCGGACTGCCTTTCACTTGGAAATTTATCTGGTCTCCCGTCATTGATTTGGTCAGATTACCTTTTTTAGGACGGCGACGCGGTTGGATGCTGGTTACGCAAGTTGGTTTGCTGCTGACCTTGCTCGTTTACGCCTTCCTAAATCCTGCTCAGCATTTATATGTAATTATGGGCTTATCGTTGGTGGTCGCCTTTTTTTCTGCCAGCCAAGATATTGTATTGGATGCATTTCGCCGCGAAATTTTGTCAGATGAAGAATTAGGCTTAGGCAACTCTATCCACGTCAATGCCTACCGTATCGCCGCTTTGGTACCCGGCTCGCTCAGCTTGATCTTGGCCGACTTGATGCCTTGGCACAACGTATTCATCATTACTGCACTATTTATGCTGCCCGGTCTGCTGATGACCCTGTTTTTAGCCAAAGAGCCTGACATTCCACCATCTGTGTCGCGTACATTTGCCCAAACGGTTTCCGACCCTTTTAGTGAGTTCTTCTCCCGCAAAGGAATCAAACAGGCCATATTGGTATTGCTGTTTATCTTTCTCTACAAACTGGGCGACAGCATGGCCACTTCTTTGGCTACACCGTTTTATCTGGACATAGGCTTCAGCAAAACCGACATCGGCCTCATTGCCAAAAATGCCGGCTTATGGCCTGCTGTCATTGCCGGTATTGTAGGCGGTATTTGGATGATAAAGCTCGGTATCAACAGGGCTTTGTGGGTTTTCGGCGTAGCCCAATGGGTAACGATTCTAGGCTTTGCCTGGTTGGCAAATTTTGGCAAGTTTGAAACCATCACACTGACAGAGCAAATGATGCTTGCGGCCGTGATTGGTGCAGAAGCAGCGGGCGTAGGTCTGGGTACAGCGGCATTTGTCGCCTATATGGCCCGTGAAACCAATCCTGCTTTCACGGCCACACAATTGGCCCTCTTTACCAGCCTGTCAGCTGTTCCCCGTACATTTATCAATGCTTCGGCAGGCTATCTGATTGAAGCGATGGGTTACTTCAATTTCTACTGGCTGTGTTTTGCTTTGGGCATACCCGGCATGTTGCTGCTGTTTAAAGTGGCACCATGGAATGGCGACAAAGCGAATACCCGTTTGCAAGGCTAAATCTCCTTAACAAACAAAAGGCCGTCTGAATAGTTCAGACGGCCTTTATCATATAAAAACTTTATTCTGCTTCAGGTTTGACAGTGCTGCGGACATCGCTGCTTTTTTCTTTATGTTTCAAAACAGCGCGGTCGAGTTTGTCCATCAAAACATCAATTGCGGCGTACATATCCTGTTCAATCGCTTCAACGTGCAAATCTTTGCCTGCCAGATGGACATCGGCTTCAGCTTTTTGATTGACTTTTTCCACCGAGAGCGTAATGGTCACGGAAATGATGTTGTCGGCGTGGCGGCTGATTCGTGCCAACTTGTCGGAAACGTAGTTTTTGATGGCTTCGGTAACATCAAAATTCAGACCGGTGATTTTCAGATTCATGATACAGCTCCTTCGGTTGATTAGTCCGTCAAAACGGATCGGAATATATCTACTCGGTAAATTTTCGTTTGTGTGCCGGTGGTATGTCTAATGATTCTCTATATTTAGCAACTGTACGTCTGGCGATTTCAATGCCGCGTTGTTTTAATAATTTAACGAGGGTCTCGTCCGAATAGGGTTTGCTGCTGTCTTCACTTTCAATCAACTGGCTCAATACGGCTTTGATTGCGCCTTGGCTGAACCCTTCGCCGTCATCGTCGGCATTGACTGCCTGTGTGAAGAAATAGCGTAACGCAAACAGGCCGCGCGGGCAAGACAAATATTTCTGGTTGGCAGCGCGCGAAATGGTACTTTCCGCCAAACCCAATTCGGCGGCGGCATCTTTCATCAGCATGGGCGACAGTCCAATTTCTCCGAAGATGAAAAAATCTTCCTGATTTTTGACGATATACTCGGCAAGGCGGAGGACAGTGCTTTTACGCAGCTCCAAAGAATCAATGCGCTGTTTGGCTTCGTTGATTTTTTCCTTCCACTCCGGTGCGCCCTCTTCCGCTGATTTCATCAGGTCGCAATACTCCTGATTCAGCTGCAGCTTCGGCCAAGCCGCCTCATTGCTGATGACTTCCCAGCCGTCCTTGCCCTCTTTGACCCAAACGTCAGGCTGAATATAAGGCGTAGGCGTGGCAGAGGCGAAACCGTAGGCCGGATAGGGATTGAGCTCGGCAATCATATCGAGCGCGGCTTCTATGGTTTCGCTGTCGGTATCGGGATAGAGTTTGCGGAAACGCAGAACGTTTTGTTTGCGGTTTTTGCCTAACTCTTGAAGCGAACTTTGCACCAAATGCGCGGCCATTTGTCTAGCCGGAGAAGCCGGCAAACGCATTAATTGCAGCATGAGCGACTCGGTCAAATCGGCAGCCGCTACGCCGGGCGGCTCAAAGGTTTGCAATACATCCAGCGCATTTTGCAGGGCTTCTTCGTCTAACATCCAATCCAACGGCGTGTGGTCGATGATTTCTTCGAGGCTGTCAGTGAGGTAGCCTTGTTCATCCAAAAAATCAATCAAAACGTGAACATAGGCCGCTTCCACTTGCGAGAGCGGATGCTCGCACACTTGGGCATGCAGATAGTGTTTGAAATCCTCTTCTTCGGCGATGTTGCTCCAAATATCTTCGGCATCGTCGCCACTCAACTGCTGACCTGCGCGCGGCATGGTTACCGCACGGTTGAGCCCGCTATCGGCAAACTCATCAGTTTCCGGACGCTCAAGCAGAGGATTGTCCAACAACCAGTCTTCCACTTCGCGCTCAAGCTCAAGACCCGACATCTGCAAGATGCGCAAAGACTGCTGCAGCCGCTGGTTGAGCTGCTGGGTCTGTTTGAGTTTAAGGACGAGTGAAGACATAGTGTTTTTTTTTTCGAAGTGTATAGATAGTTTTTCAGACGGCCTTTGTACGGAGGGCCGTCTGAAAAACTAGGTTATAGGTATTATATTTGTATTCTTAGTAATTATTTCAATATTTACAGATACCCTCAATTGAAATGAGAGCCTCATGTGAAACCGGTTTTACGATTGCCGTCAAATATGCATTCAATATTTGAAATTTTCACCCAAGTAAACCGAACGGACTTGTTCATTGTTGACCAAATCATCCGGCTTGCCTGAAGCCAATACCGTACCGTCGCTGATAATGTATGCCCGGTCGCAGATGCTGAGGGTTTCGCGCACGTTGTGGTCGGTAATCAATACGCCGATACCGCGTGATTTGAGGAACTCAATGATTTTCTGAATATCGATGACGGCAATCGGGTCAACGCCGGCAAAAGGTTCGTCCAACAAAATGAAACGCGGCTGCATGGCCAGCACGCGTGCGATTTCGACACGGCGGCGTTCGCCACCGGACAAAGATGGCGCAGGGTTGTTGCGCAGGCGCTCGATATTCAAATCTGCCAACAGTTTTTCCAGTTCGGCATCGATGCGGCTTTTGTCCTTTATGCTGATTTCCAAAATGGCGCGGATATTTTGTTCCACGGTCATTTTGCGGAAAATCGAGGCTTCCTGCGGCAGATAGCCGACGCCGAGGCGGGCGCGTTCGTGAATGGGCAGGTGGCGCAACTCTTGTCCGTCCAACATCACGCTGCCTGCATCGGCGGCAATCAAGCCGACAATCATGTAAAAACTGGTGGTCTTACCCGCGCCGTTGGGGCCGAGCAGGCCGATGACTTCGCCGCTTTCGATTTCAAGGGAGAAGCTTTTGACGACTTGGCGTTTTTTGAAACTTTTTTGCAGGTTTTGAACCACAAGACGGCTGTTGTTTGCGCTCATATTCTGTTGACTTTCGATATTGACCTCAGGCCGTCTGAACCTTTTTCAGACGGCCTTTTTGTGTGTTTTCTTATTTGTTTTTCTGCGTGCTGGACGGCTGGATGACAACGCTGACGCGGCCGGATTTGGCGGCGGATTTCACACCGGATTTGGCGCTGCCGTTGATGGTGTAAACCTCGGTTTTGGTGTTGTAAGTGATGACCGCACCTTCGGCCACATCACCGCCGCGCTGTACTTTGGCATTGCCGGACAGGGTAACCAGACTGGCTGCGGAAGAATACGTTACAGTATTGGCTTGGCCGTTGACCACGCCTTTGCCGCCGTCCAACTCTTGGCTGAATTTGACGGGCGAACCGGTGGCTTTCATCAACTGCTCGCTTTTGTCGTTGCGTGAAACGGTTACGCTGCCGGCACGGATATTGAGCGTGCCTTGTTTGATGATGACGTTGCCGGAAAAGGTGGTGCTTTGGTTGTTTTGGTCAAGCGAGCCTTGGTCGGCTTCGATTTGAATCGGCTGCTTGCTGTCGCTTTGCAGGGCAAAGGCCGGGCTGGTGGCAAAAACGGCAACAAGGGCTAAGGTTTTACAAATTTTTTGTATCATAAATTGTGGCTTTCACTTTGGAAGGGAAATTCAGCAAACCGGTTTTGTGGTCATAAGTCATGCCGTTTGCCTGACCGCCGGACTGTCCGTATTGGAAAGTAACGGGGCTGTCGGTATGGGCGTATTGCGCTTCGGTATCGACATTCAAACGTTCAGTTTTGACGATGCCGGCCAAACGCTTGGCATCTGCCGCTTTGTTTAAGACGACATTTTGTTCAAAAACGACTTTTTTGTTTTGAATATTGTACGCAGCCTTGTCGCTGCCGACTTCGTACAACAGGCTGCCGTCGCGGTAAAACGAAAGATGCGGTTTGTACAAATGCACATCCGCGCTATTCGGATATTGGACGGCATCAACTGCGCTCAGGTTTTCTTTCAGACGGCCTTCTTGGTCAAAACGTTTGCCGTTGATGCCTTTCATCGAATATTGCGGCTCATTCGGATTGAGGACGACTTCTTCGACTTGCACTTCGCTGATGCGGCCGAGCCACGCCGCCAGTGCGCCAAGTGAAACGGCCAACACCAGCGGAAAGGCGATTCCGTAACGCCATCTGATTTTCATCGTACATACTCTTTCAAAGCAGGTTCAAGCGTACCTTGCGCCTGCATAATCAAATCGCACACTTCACGCACCGCGCCTGCGCCGCCGGATCGTCGGGTTACATAATGGGCATATTGCAAAGTAAACCAATGCGCTTCGGGGACGGCGACCGCCAATCCGCAACGCACCATCACGGGCAAATCGACAACATCGTCGCCGACAAAGGCGCACTCATGCTCCTCCACACCGGCCTGTTCGCGTAATTGGGCGTAGGCGGCACGTTTGTCGTGAATGCCTTTGAAGTAATAGTTGATACCGAGCTGCTTCACGCGGATACCGACGGAAGGCGCATCGCGGCCGGTAATAATCGCTGTTTGCACGCCGCTGGCCTGAAGCATTTTCAAACCGTGTCCGTCCAAAGTGTGGAACGATTTGATTTCTTCGCCATTGTCGCGGATAAAAATGCGGCCGTCGGTCAAAACGCCGTCCACATCCAGTATCAGCAGTTTGATACCTAAAGCGCGTTGTTGCAGGTCGGAAGAGAGGTTTTGCATAAGGTTTCCTTATTTCAGACGGCCTATTCTAGCATAAGGCCGTCTGAAAACGTTTTTGCCGTCGTTTCAGACAATTCGTGCCATCAATAAATCGTGCATGTTCAGTGCGCCAATCAGTACGCCGTTTTCTTCGACCACCAGCAAACCGTTCACATGGCCGCTTTGCATAGCTTTCAAAGCTTCGGTGGCGAGACGATCGGCAGAGATGGTTTTCGGAGAGGCGTGCATGATGTCGTCCACTTTCAAACCGGCAAAGCTGTCGCGTTCTTGAAACAGACGGCGCAAATCGCCATCGGTAAATACGCCTTTCAGACGGCCTTCGGCATCGGTTACCGCCAACATGCCCAAGCCTTTTTCACTCATGCGGACAATGGCTTCTTTCAACGGCGTACCCAACAAAACGGCAGGCAGGGCTTCGTCTTTGTGCATGATATCCGCCACGCGCAGCAACAGGCGCTTACCCAAGCTGCCGGCCGGATGGCTTAAAGCAAAATCGTCCGGCGTAAACGCACGCGCCTGCAGCAATACCACTGCCAGCGCATCCCCCAACGCCATCACGGCGGTCGTACTGGAAGTCGGTGCAAGGCCGAGCGGACAAGCTTCTTTGGAAACTGCCGCGGTAATATGGATATCGGCATGGCGCGCCATGGTCGAAGTCGGATGGGCTGTAATGCAGATCAGCGTGATGTTTTTGCGTTTCAACGCCGGAATAATCGCCGCAATTTCATCGCTTTCACCGGAATTGGAAATGGCAACCACGACATCGTGGTCCACAATCATGCCCAAATCGCCGTGCGCCGCTTCGGCAGGATGGACGAAAAACGCAGGCGTGCCTGTCGAAGCCATGGTTGCCGCCATTTTGCGGCCGATGTGTCCGGACTTGCCCATGCCTGTAATGACGACCCTGCCCTTGCAGTGCAACAACGCTTCTGCCGCACGGACAAAATCATGGTTCAAAGCCGCCGCAATTTCACGCAAACCTTCGGCTTCCGTATCCAATACATCGCGCGCCCAGTCGAGATAAAGTGTGTTTTCCGCCATCAAAGCCACCTTTCGTGCTTGAATTTAGGTTTGTTTTGCCCAAATTAATCGGCTGTAAACTGTTCAAATTCATCGAATCGGCGTAGCATTACCGCCACTTCACAAACAAACCTATTATGTAAAAGGAATCAGAGATGACTATTTTATCGGACGTTAAAGCATTAGGACAACAAATCTGGTTGGACAATCTCTCCCGTTCGCTGGTACAAAGCGGCGAATTGGCAGAAATGCTGAAACAAGGTGTGTGTGGCGTAACTTCCAATCCTGCCATTTTCCAAAAAGCCTTTGCCGGAGATGCCCTGTACTCCGATGAAGTAGCCGCGCTCAAACAACAAGACCTGACCCCGAAACAACGCTACGAAACCATGGCGGTTGCCGACGTACAAGCCGCCTGCGACGTATGTCTTGCCGAACACGAATCTACCGGCGGCAAAACAGGATTCGTCAGCCTCGAAGTTTCGCCTGAGTTGTCCAAAGACGCACAAGGCACGGTTGAAGAAGCGCGCCGTCTGCACGCCGCCATCGGCCGCAAAAATGCCATGATTAAAGTACCGGCAACCGACAAAGGCATCGAAGCACTCGAAACCCTTGTTTCAGACGGCATCAGCGTCAACCTGACCCTGCTTTTCTCCCGCACCCAAACCCTTAAAGCCTATGCGGCCTACGCGCGCGGCATTGCCAAACGTTTGGAGGCAGGGCATGACGTTTCCCATATCCAAGTTGTCGCCAGCTTCTTTATTTCCCGTGTCGATGCCGCGTTGGACGCTACCCTGCCCGACCACCTCAAAGGCAAAGTCGCCATTGCGCTGGCCAAAGCCGCTTATCAAGATTGGGCGCAATACTTCGGCAGCAGCGAATTTGCCGCACTTGCAGAAAAAGGTGCCAACCGCGTCCAACTTCTGTGGGCATCTACCGGCGTGAAAAACCCTGCCTATCCTGACACTTTGTACGTTGACAGCCTGATTGGCGCCCATACCGTCAACACCGTTCCCGATGCCACACTCAAAGCCTTTATCGACCACGGTACCGCTAAAGCCACTTTGACCGAAGGTGTGGACGAAGCCCAAGCGCAGCTTGCCGAAACCGCCAAACTCGGCATTGATGTCGAAACTTTGGCAACGCGTTTGCAGGAAGACGGTTTGAAACAATTTGAAGACGCTTTCGCCAAACTGCTTGCTCCCTTGGCTTAAGCGGATTGAACGGACGGCCGAGAAACTTAAATCATTTTGAAAAGTCTCAGGCCGTCTGAAACCCAAATTCGGGCGTGTACGGCACGCCCTTTTCTATCACGATTTGAATACCGTGCAGGCATACTGCCCCTGCCCTACAAAACCACCCTGCCATGTATATAGGACGTTTCGCCCCCAGCCCTACCGGCCTGCTTCATGTCGGCTCCCTACTGACTGCCGTCGCCTCCTATGCCGACGCGCGCGCTCATCAGGGCAAATGGCTGGTCCGCATTGAAGACCTTGACCCACCGCGCGAAATGCCCGGCGCCGCTGCCGATATTTTGCGCACGCTCGAAGCTTTCGGTTTTGAGTGGGATGGCGAAGTCGCCTATCAAAGCCGCCGTTACGACCTGTATCAAGACACCCTCGACCGCCTCAAAGCGGCCGGGCTGGTGTATCCCTGCTATTGCAGCCGAAAAGACTGGCAGGCGGCGGCAACACATGGCGCAGACGGATTTGTATATAACGGCCGTTGCCGCAATCCTCAGCAAAGACCCGACACGCAAAACAAAACTCCGGCATGGCGCATTCAAGTTCCCGATCGCGTAATCGGTTTTTCAGACGGCATTGTCGGATATTACGCACAAAATCTGGTACACGACATCGGCGATTTTGTCCTGCTTCGTGCCGACGGCTATTGGGCATATCAGCTTGCAGTGGTTGCCGACGATGCCGATCAAGGAATAACCCATATTGTCCGCGGTCAGGACTTGCTCGTTTCCACGCCGCGCCAAATCTATCTGCAACAATGCCTAGGCGTTCCCACCCCGGCCTACGCCCACCTTCCCCTACTGACCAACAACCAAGGGCAAAAATGGTCGAAACAAACCCTTGCTCCGGCTTTGGATTTGAATCAAAAAGAACAGCTTCTCCGCCAAGTCCTAACCTACCTCAACCTACCCGATGCACCTACAGTGAACCGTCCTCAAGAATTGCTCGATTGGGCGGTGGTGCACTGGCAAATGGACAAAATCCCAAAATCGTCCATTATCACGGACTGAATTAGCATGATTACAACAAAATTACTCTAGGTATTACAATATTTCATAAAATTATGTAAGTAATCTTCCGATTCATCCCAAACCATGCCCAAGAAGCGAAAAATCATGTATATTTTAAAAATTTCCTAAAATTGTCACAAACTGATAATTTCAAGCTTACAACAACATACGGCTGACGCGTTATTAAGGACGATAAAGCGCGGCAGTTCTCCCACGATACAACAAAAAGAATACCGCTATGCCAAGTGCCATTATTGTAGAAGACGAAGTATTAGCAGCAGAACGCTTACGTGTATTATTGGAAGAGTGCAATGTCGTACTGCTCAACGTCTTTCACCATGCCATGCCAGCATTGGAGTGGCTGAGCGTCCACGAAGTCGACATCGTCTTTGCCGACATCGGCATGCCGGAAATCGACGGTCTCGAGTTTGTCGAACGCATTAAGCGTACCGCCAAACGCCAGCCGGAAATTGTATTCACCACAGCCTACGAAGAACACGCCCTGCGCGCGTTTGAGCTGGCTGCCGCAGACTATCTGCTCAAACCAATCAAAATGACCCGCCTGCAAACCGCGCTTGACCGCATCATCGAGAAAAACCGCGAAAAAGCAGACAGTTTCACCCATTTCAAAGTGTACAACCGCGAACGCATGGTTGAAATCCCATGGCAACAGGCGCGCTACCTGATGGCGGAACACAAAACCGTCTATCTGTTTACCGGTGACGGCCAAAGCTACGAATTACCGAAAACATTGGTTTACTGGGAAGAATTGCTGGGCGATAAAGTCATCCGCATCCACCGCAATGCCCTCGTCTTCCGCCACACCCTAGACAGTCTGATTCGACTGGACGATGACGAAAACGATGAATCCGCATCCACGTGGAGCGCTAAAATTCTCGATATTCCGACCCCGTTGCCCGTCAGCCGCCGGCAACTCTCCACCCTGCGGAAAATCATTAAAAACAGCATCTAACAATGCGCTCCTTGACTCGTTCTCTTTAAATCAAAGGCCGTCTGAAAAGATACTTTTCAGACGGCCTTTTAACTTATCAGCCAAATGGTAGAAATTTAAAAAAAGAATAGTCCAAATCTGTCGTTTAGCTCTATCCAAGCTTTCAATTTGATCAAAGCTTGTTTTGCCCTCAAACAAGCTTTTCTATCCACCAATCCAACATTTTTGAATTACTACTACTCAACAGAAAAGGCCGTCTGAAAAAATTCAGACGGCCTCGATGCTTAAGCCTTACCAATTAAAAGAACAATTCACGCCAGCTGATGCGTTTGAGTCCGCATGTACGGCCTTCTACTTTCAGGCTGACCAGTTGGTTAGACAAGAGACTGCGATCACCCTTGGTTGCGAAACATTTATTGTTTGGCACGCTCGGCGTAGCGTTCAGCTCCTTATCCGTACCCGTGCCGCCGCTATCGCCATCGGCAGTTACCGGAGAATCGTCGGCTTTGCTGGAATTCAGATAAGTAAAATTGATAACGCCATCAAAAGTCATACCGTTGGCGTAATAAATCTGACCATTATTTTCACGTTTGAAAAATGTGCGATCCTTATCCTTACTGGAGATACGCGCATCACGCAAGCCTAAACGTCCGCCGTTTTCGGCATTTACGCCCAGAATAATCGTTTTCGCAGTCGTTTGTTCGGACTTACTGTCCGGCAAACAAACATCGGTACCGGAAGAATCGGGATGAATTGTTTTGGTTTCATACTTACGGATGGTCAGAACAGCTGTACGCAAAATCATCGTCGGTTTGACAGTCACACGTTCATTCGGACCTAAAGTCAGACTCCAGCCTTTTTTGCCTTCACCAACCTTATTATTGCTGACATAAATGTGTTCGCCGTCACTTTCTCTGGTTTGCTGTTCCAACTCACTGCTGTTTGCCAAAACCGCTTTTTTAGATTCATCAGTAGACACATCGTCGTAAATACCATAAACGGCATTGATTTGTCCGTTGGTACCTTCTAGTTCATTCTGATAAATCTCGCTACCCGTACCAAAAATAACGACATACTTGTCTTTACCGCGACGGGAGACCGCAGGCGCAGACGTAATCGGTTGATTACCCGAGCCTTGGAAAATCATTTGTGCCGACCATTCAGACGGTGTTTCACCACTCAAGTCGAAGCGGAACATATTACCGTAACGGTCACCTGCATAAGCAATATCGACAATACCGTCAAAATCGGTGTCTACCAAAGTGGGGGTAGAGAGGCCCCCTTTGCCATTGTGAACAGGAATTCTGCGCAAGAGCTTGCCGGCTTCTTTAGAAAAAGAAACATTAGTGCCAGTATTTTTCGTCCCTGCCTCTTTCCCTGTCATATCATAGACATATAAAGCCGTGTCATTATCCTCACTATTCACGTCTTCAGTACGATAACCGCTGGCCAAAAAGCCCGCATAACGCACATTCGATTCCAGATTAACCGGAGTAGTATCGCGCTTGATGGAAACACGGCCGATTTGTGTCGAACCAATGGTATAACCCAGCTTATTGCCAGTGCCTTTTGCAGTTTCAAACAAAGGTACAGTCGTATTCCAACTACTACTACGAACACTGTCAGCCACTGCACCAATATTCAACGCATACGCACCGCGTCCACCCTGACCCATCGCACCAAACATAAAGGTTTGCTTCTTATCAGGCGTTTGACGGAGAACAAAACCACCA
Source organism: Neisseria sp. HMSC070H10 (assembly GCF_001837635.1). Taxonomy (NCBI): domain Bacteria; kingdom Pseudomonadati; phylum Pseudomonadota; class Betaproteobacteria; order Neisseriales; family Neisseriaceae; genus Neisseria; species Neisseria sp. HMSC070H10. Next base: position 164,546 of record NZ_KV833364.1, on the reverse strand, counting down.
TTGACCATATAGCGGTGTGGTTGTCCTTTTGTGGAACCATAGCCCTCACGAGCAATATCCTTCAGGACTTTACCCAAAGTTGTCGCTTGACCTTTCTCGTCCTCGCGCTCCATGCTTGCCGGGATATAGCTGAGTTTCAGGTCATAAGGATTGCTTGACGTATCATTACGACGGAAAATATGTACCATGCCATCATTGGCAGCGGCGACCAAAAACTCTTGACGGCCTTTATCCTTATTCCCAATAGCTGCAACCGAACCGTCTAAAATATCGCCCAAATTACGTTCATCTTTATTTGGATCATTAGGGTCAGTCGGACGGACACGATAAGACTGGCTATAATCTTTTGCTCCTGCATCCGCTTTAATGGCTTCATCAGTACCTACTCGGCCAGTCCATTTCAGCAATGCATTTTTCCATTCCAACTTATCTTCTGCACTGCCGTCTGAAATGCCAAAATCAGAATTTTCAGCCTCATTATCTGCAACGCTATCGATGAAATAGGTTTTCCTGCCATCATTAACCAAAGTGAGGCGGTTATTAAATGATGGCTGGTCAAACTCTGTCGTATTGATAGGCGTACCATTGCGGTTTAATTTATAAAACCGCAACTGACTGCTCCAAGAGCCGGTATTCAAATGAACCGTTGCAGCCATATTGGGAATACCTGTACTGGTCGTCACCGGCGCAGTTGAAGCTGCCCCTTCAAATTTCATTATTTTGCTGTCAGTTTCAATATTGTCGATAATGGTTTTAAAGGCCTCAAGCAACTTTTCAGGTTTTGCGGCATTAAAATACCAGTCTGGGCGACTGGCACCCTTTTCCAGATAATCTCTCCCGACTTTAGAGATTCCCTCACCAAAGCCCACGGTAAAAGTCTGAACCAATTGCTTGCTATAATCTACGCCCTTAGGATCGCTTGGATCACCATCCCAGCTCTTGCCTGCAGCATCTCGACGATCCTCTGGCTTAATCGCAGCATCTAGACGATTTTCTGACTTAATCGCAGGTTTAATATCTTTTTCTGCCAAAGTCTGGCTAAAGAAACGCATACCGCGTTTTTCATCCTCATAGTTCCTATCCCAATAAGGAACAATAATTTCGCCAATGCCTTTGACTTCTCGTTTACCATCTTTTTCACCTAAAAGCACCCAATCCCCTGAATCATCTTTTGCATAATCAGTATATTGGCATTGAAACTTTTTCTCCCCTTCAAGAGTATTCAATCTCGGATCATAATTTGGCAGATCAAAATATCCTTCAAGGCCGTTTCCTGAAAAATATTTGCCTTCCCCATGTTTTTTTTCATAAGCTTTTACTTCAGACGGCCCGAAATATTCATAGACCTCATCCGAGCTACGATCAATAGCACGGTAATAGTTTGAATAATAATATTTTCGGTCATAATTGAAATTAGTATTGTCAGAATTACTTGGATTTTCTCCAGAGGCCTGATTGCTACAACTCATATTGGCATCGCCATCAGAAACCACGACAACATAAGATTTCTGACAGCGGTATTTGATATTCGGTATAACAAAATTTTTGACGACTTCATAATAACGGCGCGTTGTCGGCGTAGCTTGGTAAGCCAACATCTCATCTACCTTCTTACTGACATATTCCCAGTTCCGATCGGCAGAACCATCCGTAAAGCCTTCAGTATCCTTCATATCGCCTTTGGTATCGTCGGGTTTAGACAGTTTTACATATGCGTAAAGAGCATTATCCTTTTTCCTTTTTTCCTCATCCCATTTCCAATACCGAGGATTATTATGTAAAGTCTGCAAGCCCCAGTTAAACTGATCTTTATACCGCTCCAAAACCTGCTTTAATGCCGATTTTGCAATATTGATTTTTCTATTCTTATCATCTACACGATATTCACCCTTGGCATCAGCCAACATACTGCCCGAATCATCAATCAAAAACATAATATTATGCTTGACTTTGGGCTGGCCAATAGGCTCGTTTACGTTTTTCAGGTAAAACGGAATTTCGGCAAAACCATTCTTTTCTTTAGATTGCTGGGTATTTGCCTGAACGGAAAAGCTAATGAGGGCTAAAGCGGAAGCGATGCTTGCATGAATGAGGCGATGGCGGCCTGATGGAGCGTTTTGCATAATGTGTTCTTTTTTCATCGGATAATCTCAGTTAAAAATGACGTTGTTTTTATTTTTTATGGGGCTACGATTTTAGCATAAACAGCCTGTTTCATGTTTGATTCGGCTGAATTTCCCTAAGCGCGCATTTCAAGCACAACAAAAATGAAACAATCCGCCTGCTCAGTTTTAAGACGGCCTGACTGAATATTTAGTTCAACCTTATTCATCAGGCATTCCAAAAGCAAGGGACTGTACCGTAAAGATAAAACGTTTTTAAATTATCGATTATTGGCTCTACGCTTGAAATTCCTATTACTTTGACTTAAAATACACTGCTTCTACGGCATAGACCGCTATGTCTGAAAAAGCACGTTACACAGCAAAATCAAAGCTGCGGAGCGTGTTTTTTTTTAGCCGAGATTTCCGAAGGCTGTCTTTTTTGTAAACAATTTTTATTTTTCAGACGGCCTGACCCATTTTTTCGAACCGACCATCATCAGGCAAACAGGATTCCATCATGACCACTCCGGCTCTTCTCGTTCTCGCTGACGGCAGCGTATTTCACGGCACATCAATCGGTTACGAAGGTTCGACTTCCGGCGAAGTCGTGTTCAACACTTCCATGACCGGCTATCAGGAAATCCTGACCGACCCTTCCTACTGCAAACAAATCGTTACCCTCACCTATCCACACATCGGCAACACCGGCACCAACGCCGAAGATGAAGAAAGCCGCAGCGTTTACGCCGCCGGTTTGATTATCCGCGACCTACCGCTCTTGCACAGCAACTTCCGCGCATCCGAAAGCCTGCACGACTATTTGGTACGCAACAAAACTGTCGCCATCGCCGACATCGATACCCGCCGCCTGACCACCCTGTTGCGTGAAAAAGGTTCACAAGGCGGTGCAATCTTGACCGGTGCAGATGCCACCATTGAAAAAGCACAAGAACTGATTGCCGCATTCGGCAGCATGGTCGGCAAAGACTTGGCAAAAGAAGTTTCCTGCACAGAAACTTACGAATGGACCGAAGGCGAATGGGAATTGGGCAAAGGTTTCGTTACCCCTTCCGAACAGCCTTACCACGTCGTCGCCTACGATTTCGGCGTCAAAACCAACATCCTGCGCATGCTCGCCTCACGCGGCTGCCGCCTGACCGTTGTTCCCGCCCAAACCAGCGCGGAAGACGTGTTGGCACTCAATCCTGACGGCGTATTCCTGTCCAACGGCCCCGGCGACCCCGAGCCTTGCGACTACGCCATCAAAGCCGTACAAAAACTGATGGAAAGCGGCAAACCGATTTTCGGCATTTGTTTGGGACACCAGCTGATCAGCCTCGCCATCGGTGCGAAAACCCTGAAAATGCGCTTCAGCCATCACGGTGCCAACCACCCTGTACAAGATTTGGACAGCGGCAAAGTCGTTATCACCAGCCAAAACCACGGTTTCGCCGTCGATGCCGACACCCTGCCTGCCAACGCACGCATTACCCACAAATCCTTGTTTGACAACACTTTGCAAGGCATCGAACTGACAGACAAACCTGTATTCTGCTTCCAAGGCCACCCCGAAGCCAGCCCGGGTCCGCAAGATGTCGGTTATCTGTTCGACAAATTCATTGACAATATCAAAGCAGCAAAACAATAAAGCTGATTTTTTCAGACGGCCACACTCAACTCAACAACAGGCCGTCTGAAAACCAAACTTCAAAAATATAAATTCAGACATCCTCTCAACATCTATACTGTCTGAAACTCAGCCCTCAAATCAGAAAGGAAAAACCATGACAGAAAAGCAAATGCGCATTCTTTCCGTCGTCGCCACCCTGACCGCCGTCGGTATGTACGTTTCCTATATCCCACAAATCCAAAACAACCTTGCCGGCAACCCCGGCTCGCCGTTGCAACCCCTCGTTGCCGCCATCAACTGCACATTATGGGTTGCCTACGGCTTTTTGAAAGAAAAACGCGACTACCCCGTCATGCTGGCAAATGCCCCGGGCATCATTTTGGGTTTGATTACATTTGTCACTAGTTTTTAATCCTTTGGGAGGTTGAGTTATTAAACCTACTGTTCGTTAAATAACGAAAAAAATTTCATTAAGTTTTAGCTCAACCTACTCCACAGCTACTTGGAGAATTAAATGCCATTATATGATTTTCGTTCTGTTCATTTACCATATTGCTTAGAAAAACAAGAAGACGGAAGTTATGTAGTATTAAATAGAGAGTATGCGCCAATTGGCTTTACACAACGAAAAGACTATAACCAACTACCAATTTTTGTAAAAATCAAAAATTTAACTCCAAAATTAGCGGAAAAACTTTCTTACAAAAAAAGCAACGACACTTCAAATATTTACTTATACAATGATGGAAGTATTCCCACTAGTTCAAAAGAAAATATGCAATCCTATCTAGACAAGCTAGCCCTACTAGCAGAGCTGCAATTTCATACAGAAGATCAATGACATTAATTAATCTAAGGTATAGATAAACCTAATTATAAAATCTTATTTTAATCAAAGAGTTTAATAAATTTTATATTGGATAATACCCAATACACATTTGTTTGATAAATTCATTGTTTCTCAGATACACAGAAACAAATCAAGTTACTAAATTAAGAAAGACCCACCCATGCCTAAACGTACCGACCTAAAATCCATCCTTATCATCGGCGCCGGCCCTATCGTTATCGGTCAGGCCTGCGAATTTGACTATTCGGGCGCACAGGCCTGCAAAGCCTTGCGTGAAGAAGGCTATAAAGTCATTTTGGTAAACTCCAACCCTGCCACGATTATGACCGACCCTGAAATGGCGGATGTTACCTACATCGAGCCGATTATGTGGCAGACGGTGGAGAAGATTATCGCCAAAGAGCGTCCTGATGCGATTCTGCCTACCATGGGCGGCCAAACTGCGCTGAACTGTGCGCTGGATTTGGCGCGCAACGGCGTGCTGGCGAAATACAATGTCGAGCTGATTGGCGCGACGGAAGACGCGATCGACAAGGCAGAAGACCGCGGCCGCTTTAAGGAGGCGATGGAGAAAATCGGCCTCTCCTGCCCGAAATCCTTTGTCTGCCACACCATGAACGAAGCTTTGGCAGCGCAGGAACAGGTCGGCTTCCCTACCCTGATTCGTCCGTCTTTCACGATGGGTGGTTCAGGCGGCGGCATTGCCTACAACAAAGATGAGTTTTTGGCGATTTGCGAACGCGGTTTCGATGCGTCGCCTACTCATGAGTTGCTGATTGAGCAATCCGTTCTCGGCTGGAAAGAGTACGAAATGGAAGTTGTACGCGATAAAAACGACAACTGCATCATTATTTGCTCGATTGAAAACTTCGACCCGATGGGCGTGCATACCGGCGACTCCATCACTGTTGCACCTGCACAAACATTGACCGACAAAGAATATCAAATCATGCGTAATGCTTCGTTGGCAGTATTGCGCGAAATCGGCGTGGACACGGGCGGCTCAAACGTTCAGTTTGCGGTGAACCCTGAAAACGGCGAGATGATTGTCATTGAGATGAACCCGCGTGTGAGCCGTTCTTCTGCGTTGGCATCTAAAGCAACGGGCTTCCCGATTGCCAAAGTAGCGGCCAAACTGGCTGTCGGCTTTACGCTGGACGAGTTGCGCAACGACATTACCGGCGGTCGCACCCCTGCGTCGTTCGAGCCTTCCATCGACTATGTCGTGACCAAAATCCCGCGTTTTGCGTTTGAAAAATTCCCTGCCGCAGACGACCGCCTGACCACGCAAATGAAATCTGTGGGCGAAGTGATGGCAATAGGCCGTACCATTCAAGAAAGCTTCCAAAAAGCCTTGCGCGGTTTGGAAACAGGCTTGTGCGGCTTCAATCCGCGCAGCGAAGACAAAGCGGAAATACGCCGCGAACTGGCCAACCCGGGCCCTGAGCGTATGCTGTTTGTAGCCGATGCGTTCCGCGCAGGCTTCACGCTGGAAGAAATCCACGAAATCTGCGCCATCGATCCTTGGTTCTTGGCGCAAATCGAAGACTTGGTGAAAGAAGAAAAATCGGTTTCAGACGGCCAGTTGCAAGATTTGGATTACGCCGCTTTACGCCGTCTGAAACGCAAAGGCTTCTCTGACAAACGTTTGGCACAATTGTTGAACGTAAGCGAAAAAGAAGTCCGCGAACACCGCTACGCACTGAACCTGCATCCGGTTTACAAACGCGTCGACACTTGTGCCGCCGAGTTTGCCACCGAAACCGCCTACCTCTACTCCACTTACGAGGAAGAATGCGAATCCCGTCCTTCCGACCGTAAAAAAGTGATGATTCTCGGCGGCGGTCCGAACCGTATCGGCCAAGGTATCGAATTTGACTACTGCTGCGTTCATGCTGCACTCGCCCTGCGCGAATCCGGTTTTGAAACCATCATGGTCAACTGCAACCCCGAAACCGTATCCACCGACTTCGACACCAGCGACCGCCTGTACTTCGAGCCGCTGACATTGGAAGACGTATTGGAAATCGTCCGCACCGAAAACCCATGGGGTGTGATTGTGCATTACGGCGGTCAAACCCCGCTCAAACTCGCCAACGCGCTGGTTGAAAACGGCGTGAACATCATTGGTACATCTGCCGACAGCATCGACGCCGCCGAAGACCGCGAACGCTTCCAAAAAGTATTGAACGACTTAGGTCTGCGTCAACCGCCTAACCGCATCGCCCACAACGAAGAAGAAGCGCTCGTTAAGGCCGAAGAAATCGGTTATCCGTTGGTTGTCCGTCCTTCTTACGTCCTCGGCGGCCGCGCCATGCAGATTGTTCACTCTACCGAAGAGTTGCAAAAATACATGCGCGAAGCCGTACAAGTTTCCGAAGACAGCCCTGTATTGCTCGACTTCTTCTTGAACAACGCCATCGAAGTGGACGTAGACTGCGTTTCAGACGGCCAAGATGTCGTTATCGGCGGCATCATGCAACACGTCGAACAAGCAGGTATCCACTCCGGCGACTCCGGCTGTTCGTTGCCTCCATACTCATTGGACGAAGAAATTCAAGACGAAATCCGCCGTCAAACCAAAGCCATGGCATACGCACTGGGCGTGGTCGGCTTGATGAACGTACAGTTTGCCGTACAAGACGGCGTGGTCTTCGTACTGGAAGTGAACCCACGCGCCAGCCGTACCGTACCGTTCGTATCCAAAGCCACCGGCGTACCGCTCGCCAAAGTCGGCGCACGCGTGATGGCAGGCATTTCGCTGAAAGAGCAAGGCGTAGAAAAAGAAGTCATCCCAGACTTCTACGCCGTTAAAGAAGCCGTGTTCCCATTCATCAAATTCCCGGGTGTGGACACCATTCTCGGCCCTGAAATGCGCTCTACCGGCGAAGTCATGGGCGTAGGCGCAAGCTTCGGCGAAGCCTACTTCAAAGCCCAACTCGGCGCAGGCGAACGCTTGAGCACAACCGGCAAAGTGTTCCTCGCCGTACGCGACGAAGACAAACCGCTCATCGTCAAAACCGCACAAAACTTCCAAGCACTCGGCTACGGTGTCTGCGCCACACGCGGTACCGCCGAATACTTGAAAGAACACGGCATCATCGTGCAAGCGGTCAACAAAGTTCAGGAAGGCCGCCCACACATCGTGGACGCCATTAAAAACGGCGAAATCGCCCTGGTGGTCAACACCGTCGGCAGCACAGTACAATCTGTTACCGACAGCCACAGTATCCGCCGCACCTCCCTCACCCAACGCGTACCTCAATACACCACCATCGCAGGCGGCGAAGCCATGAGCGAAGGCGCAAAAAGCCGCGAACACTTGGGCGTGTACAGCGTACAGGAATTGCATGGCCGTCTGAAAAACAAAGCCTAATCAATCCTATCGGATTTAAATAGTTAAAAGGCCGTCTGAAACCTGATTGCTCAGTTTCAGACGGCCTTTCTGCAAAAAGAAGGAAAACGTAATGAAACAAACTATTCAAGAAAAACTAACTCAAATTTCACTTGCCGAACCACTGCATTTTCTGCTGGCGGCGGAGAGTGGAAGCCGCGCATGGGGCTTTGCTTCGCCCGACAGCGATTATGATGTTCGCGCCATTTATATCCGTCCGCAGGAACATTATCTGCAAATTGATGAAGCAAAAGATACGTTTGAATTTATTGAAAACCAATGGTTTGACGTAGGCGGCTGGGACATCCGCAAGGCTTTGCGCCTGTTGAGAAAAAGCAATGCCGTATTGCTGGAATGGTTGCGTTCGCCGATTGTTTATACACAAGATGAGGCATTCATAGGCCGTCTGAACGAACTTGCGCCCCAATACGTCCAAACCGCTGCGTTGTTGTACCATTATCGCGGTATCGCCGGCAATGCTTTGAAAGCCATGGATTTGGCGCAGCCGATTAAATTGAAGAAATGGTTTTACGTCTTACGCCCTTTATTGGCGGCACGCTGGGCAGTGAAACAAGGCGGTATTCCGCCAATGACTTTGGTTGAGTTGATGAATGAGTGGCAGACAGATTGTGCTACCCAAATTACTGATCTAGTCGCATTAAAAGCAGGACAAGACGAAAGTTATCTGCACACATTATCGCCAGAGCTGCAAAAGCTGACTGTTGACCTATATAACGAAGTTTCTGCCTTGTCTGCCCCTGCTGCCGAACCTGCCGATAGCGGGCCTTTGAACGAATTGTTCCGCTCCACCTTGGCAACCATTTATCCGTAAAAGGCCGTCTGGATATGCTGACCCTCGAAGACTTGCATACGCAAAACCTGATTCTGCTTGAAGCCGTGTCCGGCAGCCGCGCCTACGGTTTGGCAACGCCCGAGTCCGATACCGACATCAAAGGCGTGTTTTACCTGCCTAAATCCATGTTTTACGGCATGGAATACATCCAACAAATCAGCAATGAAACCAACGATATTGTGTATTACGAACTGGGACGGTTTATCGAATTGCTGTTGCAAAGTAATCCAAACACGCTGGAGCTGCTGGCTTCCCCTTCCGACTGTGTGCGATACCGTTCGCCATTGATGGATGCGTTTAAAACCGAATGGTTTATCTCCAAAACCTGCCAGCAAAGTTTTGCAGGTTATGCCTACGGACAAATCAAAAAAGCACGGGGATTGAATAAAAAAATCAGCAATCCGATGCCGTCTGAAAAGAAAAGCATCCTTGATTTCTGCCACATCATAGCAGGCAGGCAAACCGTACCGTTACAGTACTGGCTTGCACAACGCAGAATGGAGCAAAGGCGTGTAGGCTTAATCAAAATAGCCCACGCCCGAGAACTTTATGCGCTGTTTTACGATGCCGACGGCACACTTGGCTACCATGGTATTGCCCCCAAACCCGAAGCCTCAACGCTTTCACTCAGCACCATTCCAGAAGGCGAAGCACCGCTTGCCCATCTATCCTTCAACCAAGACGGATACAGCAGTTACTGCCGCGAATATGCCTCTTATCAACAATGGCTGGCAGAACGCAACGAAACACGCTATCAAGGCACGCAGGCGCACAGTCACGGTTACGATGCAAAAAATATGATGCACACTTTCCGCCTGCTTGAAACCGCGCGCGATATTGCCCTTCATGGCGAAATCCGTCCACGCCGTCCTAATCGTGACGAATTGCTGGCCATCAAGCGCGGCTCTTTTCCTTACGATGAACTGTTGGCGCGTGCAGAAACCTTGATTAACGAAGTAGAAAATTTGTTCGCCCAGTCCGATCTGCCGGAAGCTGTAAACAGCACTTTGGCAATCAATGCCCTTGTCGAAATCCGAACCAAGATTTACGGATAAAAAAATCAAAAACAGAGGCCGTCTGAAATTATGTGTTTCCGCTTTTCAGACGGCCTTTTCATATTTCAAATTCCAACCGTCTATCCATCAAAACAACCTTTTCTGCCATCTCCAAACAAGCAATAGCAACATGAAATATAATTTCGTTATTGATTGGATTCATACGACAAAATTGTTGTTTTTTCATCATAATCTAAAAATATCGAGTTTAACGCCTATTCTCCTTGCTTTATAATGGCCGTCTGAAATAAAAATACAATTAAAGCAGAAGCATGTCTTTGCAACTTAAGCAGATTTGCATAATTAAACATATGCTTTAATCATAATAATGATAAAATAATACGGCTTTCCTCTAAATTAAAGGGAAAACTGCACAAGAAACGGAAAATAAAATGAGTGTCGGATTATTGCGTGTTTTGGTTCAAAGCCAGACCATCTCAAATCAACAAGCGGAACATTACAACAGCCTTTTACAATCGGGCAAAGAAATCCTGCCCAACCTGTTTTCAGACGGCATCATCTCCCCTAAAGCATTGGGAGAGTTAGTCGCGCGCGTATTCAGTTATCCCCTTTTGGATTTGCGCTACTACCCGCGCAATAATGTAGTCAGCGACATTCTGACGGAAGAGCAAATGGTGCAAAACCGTTGCATTCCGATTTTCAAACGCGGACGCAAGGTTTATTTCGCCGTATCCGATCCAACCCAAATCCAAAACTTTCAAAAAATCGCTTTTGCTTCAGGTTTAAGTGTCGACTTGGTCGTAGTTCCAGACGACCAGCTCAGCTCATTGCTGGAATGGCTGGGTCAACGCTCGACCACCATTCTGAAAGAAATCAACGACGAACATGAAGCAACGCAGCAATCTCAATCGCTTTATATCGATAATGAAGAGGCTGAAGACGGCCCTATCCCCCGTTTCATCCACAAAACCTTATCCGATGCCCTGAACGCGGGCGCATCGGACATCCACTTTGAATTCTACGAGCAAATGGCGCGCGTTCGTTTCCGTGTGGACGGGCAATTGCGTGAAGTCGTACAGCCGCCTGTCGCCGTGCGCGGCCAGTTGGCATCGCGCATCAAAGTGATGGCGCGTTTGGATATTTCCGAAAAACGTATTCCGCAAGACGGCAGAATTCAAATTGCCTTCCATAAACACGGCCGTCCGATTGACTTCCGTGTCAGCACTTTGCCGACATTGTTTGGCGAAAAAGTGGTGATGCGTATCCTAAATTCCGATGGTACATCGCTCAATATCGACCAGCTCGGTTTAGAGCCTTTCCAAAAAGAAATGCTGCTTGAGGCCATCAACCGCCCTTACGGCATGGTGTTGGTTACCGGTCCGACAGGTTCGGGCAAAACCGTTTCGCTCTATACCTGCCTGAGTATTTTGAACACGGAAGATGTGAACATTTCGACGGCAGAAGATCCGGCCGAGATTAACCTGCCGGGCGTCAACCAAGTCAACGTCAATGAGAAACAAGGTCTGACGTTTGCCGCTGCACTCCGATCCTTCTTACGTCAAGATCCTGATATTATTATGGTCGGTGAGATTCGTGACTTGGAAACCGCCGACATCGCCATTAAAGCCGCCCAAACCGGCCACATGGTTTTCTCGACCCTGCATACCAATAATGCACCGGCCACGCTGTCCCGCCTTTTGAACATGGGCGTAGCGCCTTTCAATATCGCCAGCTCGGTCAGCCTGATTATGGCGCAAAGGCTGTTGCGCAGACTGTGTCCAAACTGCAAACGCGAAGTTGAACGCCCTCCGGTTCCGGCATTGAAAAAAGCCGGCTTTACCGATGCGGACTTGGCTCAAGATTGGAAACTCTACCGCCCGGTTGGTTGCGACAGCTGCCGTGGCAAAGGCTTTAAAGGCCGCGTCGGTATTTATGAAGTCATGCCGGTCAGCGATGAAATGCAAAAAGTCATTATGAACAACGGTACAGAAGTTGATATCATGAACATGGCCTATCAGGAAGGCATGGTAGACTTACGTCGAGCCGGCCTCATGAAAGTCATGCAAGGCCTGACCTCGTTGGAAGAAGTGACTGCTCATACCAATGACTAAACTGCCATATTTTCAAAATTAAAATAAAGCGGCACGGGGAAACAGTCCGCTTTATTTCTTACTAACAAGGGATAACTCATGGCTCAAGCAGAGCAAAAAAGAAGTCTGTTCGGCTCAAGAAGCAAAGGCAAGCGTTTTACATTTGAAGGAAAAAATACCGAGACCGAACGTCTTGTTCGTGGTGAAGTAGTTGCCAAAGACGAAGAAGAAGCACGCAAAAAACTCCAACGCAGAGGCATTCGTCCTTTACGTATCAGCAAAGTCAAAACCGCACGCAAACGCCGTATTACCCAAGAAGACATTACAGTGTTCACCCGCCAACTGGCAACAATGATGAAGGCAGGCTTGCCGCTGATGCAGGCTTTTGAAATCGTTGCGCGCGGCCACTCCAATCCGAGCATGACCGAAATGCTGATGCAGGTTCGCTCCGATGTCGAACAAGGTAGCGCATTGGGTAAATCGTTCTCCAAATATCCAAAATATTTCGACCGTTTCTATTGCAATCTGGTCAGCGCAGGCGAGTCCGGCGGCGTACTGGAAAGCCTATTGGACAAACTGGCTGTTTATAAAGAAAAAACCCAAGCCATTAAGAAAAAAGTTAAAACCGCGCTGACCTACCCGATTGCCATTATCGTGGTGGCGATTGCGCTTATCTTCATCATGATGATGTTTGTGCTGCCAGCCTTTAAAGAAGTTTATGCCAATATGGGTGCAGAGCTGCCAGGCCTTACCCAACTCGTCATGAACTTGTCTGATTTATTTGTCGATTACGGCTGGATTATGATCATCCTTTTGATTGCTTCCGCCTTCGGCCTGTACAAACTCCATGAAAAATCGCCTACCTTCCAAAAACGAATCGATGCTCTGATTTTGAGGTTGCCTATCTTCGGTACCATTGTCCGAAAAGCGACCATTGCCCGTTGGGCGCGTACGACTTCCACCCTCTTCGCAGCCGGCGTTCCTTTGGTGGAAGTATTAGATTCAGTTGCAGGCGCATCCGGCAATATTCTCTATGAAGAAGCCACTCAAGACATCCGTGCCAAGGTAACACAAGGTCTGTCGCTGACATCCAGTATGCAAAGCACGGATATGTTCCCCAATATGGTAATCCAAATGGCGGCCATCGGCGAAGAGTCTGGCTCCTTGGATGATATGCTGAACAAAGCAGCCGAATTCTACGAAGATGAAGTAGACAACTCCGTCTCCCGCTTATCTGCCTTGATGGAACCTATCATCATGGTGGTATTGGGTTCGCTCATCGGTATTTTACTGATTGCCATGTATCTGCCGCTGTTTAACTTGGGTAATGTCGTAGGTTGATATGCTTGATAGTATTTACTCTGCCATAGACGCCCTCTCCGTTCTTGCGCCATTCGCTATTCCTTTAGCCGTTATTTTGGGATTGCTGATTGGCAGCTTTCTGAACGTTGTCATTTATCGCACGCCGATAATGATGGAACGCGAATGGACACAATTTTCTAAAGAACATTTGGGCATCGAGCTGACAGACGAAGAAAAACAGCCATTTAATCTGCGCAAACCGGATTCACGCTGCCCAAAATGCAAAAGTCCAGTCAAACTTTGGCAAAACATCCCCATCCTCAGCTATGTTTTACTAGGCGGGAAATGCCACTCCTGCAAAACCGCTATCGGCATACGCTATCCGCTGATTGAGCTGCTGACAGGCGTCTTATTCGGTATTGTCGCGTGGCAATACGGCTGGTCATGGGCGACTATTGGCGGATTCATTCTGACTGCCATATTGATTGCGCTGACCTTTATCGATGCAGATACACAATATTTACCCGACAGCCTGACTCAGCCCCTAATTTGGATTGGCCTGCTGTTTAATCTGAATGACACATTCGTGCCCCTACATTCAGCCGTTTGGGGCGCAATCGCAGGCTATATGAGCCTTTATACTTTATGCACCGTCTATAAACTTCTGACCGGTAAAATCGGCATGGGCAATGGCGACTTCAAACTTTTGGCCGCACTCGGGGCATGGCTGGGCGTAGGAATTTTGCCTGTTCTGATCTTCATGGCTGCCTTAGTCGGACTGATGGGCGCACTCATTGCCCGCGTCGGTAAAGGTCAATATTTTGCTTTTGGTCCCAGCCTTGCTGTGGCAGGATGGATTATTTTGGTTGCCAATGCACCTATTACCCAACTGGTACAATGGTGGCTCGTACAATCAGGATTCCGATAATGACATTATGGATAGGCTTGACCGGCGGTATCGGTAGCGGCAAATCATCTATCGCCCAAATGTTTTCCGAACTTGGCGTACCCATTATCGATGCCGATGCCATCAGCCGCTCATTGACCGCTGAAAACGGCGAAGCCCTTCCTTCCATCCGCGAGTTTTTTGGCGATGAGTTTTTTGATCATGAAGGCCGTCTGAATCGTATGGCTTTACGAGAAGAAGTTTTCAGACGGCCTCAATCCAAAAAACAACTGGAAAACCTGCTTCTGCCATTAATCTTAAACAAAATCCAACAGCAGAAACAACAACTTGCTTCCTCCACCTACGGAATTGTCGATGTACCGCTTTTAATTGAGAATCCGGCATTTAAAGCGGAGGCCGACCGTATTTTGGTTGTAGATGTTCCAGAGTTCGTCCAAATCGAACGCGTACATCAACGCAATGGTTTTTCAGAAGAACAAACGCGTCAAATCATGGCCACCCAAGCTTCTCGATGTGACAGACTGCTGCATGCCGATGATGTATTGGACAATACCCATAGCATGGAAGAAGCAAAAATCAAGGTTGCCCGTTTGCATCAATACTATCAGTCCATTGCACAAACTCTGAAAGAAACTGTATGACCGCTCCTGTTGTAAAATGTCCAACCTGCCACAAAGAAGTCGTTTGGAACACCGACAGCCCCTACCGCCCTTTCTGCAGCAAACGGTGTAAACTCATTGATTTAGGCGAATGGGCGCAAGAAAAATACACCGTTTCTTCGGAAGACGACCCCTTTTCAGACCTATTGGACGGCAAATAAACTGCGCCGCTTCCTTCAGCCTATCCAAAACAGGCTCAAAACAGTAAAATACCCTCTTTATTCCAATCTATTCCATCCACCATGCTCACCTTCCAACAAATTATTTTCAAATTACAAAACTACTGGGCAGACAAAGGCTGCACCGTTATCCAACCTTTCGATATGGAAGTCGGTGCCGGTACTTCCCATCCCGCCACTTGTCTGCGCGCCTTAGGCCCGGAGCCTTGGTTTGCCGCTTACGTTCAACCCAGCCGCCGCCCCAAAGACGGCCGCTATGGCGACAACCCCAACCGCCTGCAACACTACTATCAATTCCAAGTTGCGCTCAAACCTGCACCGGCCAATATTCAAGACCTCTACCTCGACTCCCTGCGTGAATTGGGTATCGACCCTAAAGTACACGACATCCGCTTTGTCGAAGACGACTGGGAAAACCCTACTCTCGGCGCTTGGGGCTTGGGTTGGGAAGTTTGGCTCAACGGCATGGAAGTAACCCAATTCACCTACTTCCAACAAGTCGGCGGTATCGACTGCTCCCCCGTACTCGGCGAAATCACCTACGGTATCGAGCGTCTCGCCATGTATCTGCAAGGCGTGGAAAACGTGTACGACCTTGTTTGGGCAAAAACCCTTGATGGCAACATCGTCACTTACGGTGACGTTTATCATCAAAACGAAGTCGAACAATCCACCTACAACTTCGAATACAGCGATGCCGATTGGCTCTTGCGCCAATTCAACGACTATGAAGAACAAGCCAAACGCCTGCTTGCAGTTGAAGACACCAGTCTTGCCCTGCCTGCTTATGAGCTTGTACTCAAAGCCGGCCATACGTTCAACCTCTTGGATGCACGCGGCGCCATTTCCGTTACCGAACGCGCAACCTACATCGGCCGTATTCGTGCGCTGAGCCGTATCGTTGCTCAAAAATTCGTTGAAAGCCGCGAGAAACTGGGCTTCCCATTGCTTAAAAACCAATAAGTCCGCACATACTTACCACGCCGCCCTTTGATGCATTCAAGTGGCGGCGTTTCTATTTTCAGACGACCTTAACGTCGATGCCATCGCAAACACTTCCTGCCTGCTTTCAGGTAAAATAAGCCCTTTATTACATAAACCGTCTGAAAACATGAGTTCATCCTCTTCTGCAAAAACGCCCTTTTTCTTACTTTCCCTCGTTGCCATCATTCTTGACCAACTGAGCAAATGGGAAATCTTGAAACACTTTACCGAAGGCGAACGCCTCAATATCATTCCAGACTTTTTTGACCTGACGCTTGCCTATAATCTAGGCGCGGCATTCAGCTTTTTGGCCGACCAAGGCGGCTGGCAAAAATTCTTCTTTTTAGGTCTGGCCGTCGTCATCAGCCTGTATTTGGCCCGTGCCATCTGGCGCGATGAGTTTGGACGCTGGGGCAAACTAGGGGCAGCCATGATTATCGGTGGCGCAATTGGCAATGTGGTTGACCGTCTGATTCACGGCCACGTTGTCGATTTTCTGCTTTTCTATTGGCAAAACTGGTTCTATCCCGCATTTAACATTGCCGACAGCTTTATCTGCGTTGGCGCAGTTTGCTTGGTAATAGACGGTTTGCTGCACAAAAAAACACCTTCAAACGACACAAAGGCCGTCTGAAAACGGAACACACATGACTCAAAAAACCATTATCCTTGCCAATCCACGCGGCTTCTGTGCCGGTGTTGACCGTGCCATCAGCATTGTTGAACGTGCACTCGAAGAGTTCGGCGCGCCCATTTACGTCCGCCATGAAGTCGTTCACAACAAATTCGTCGTGGATAATCTTCGGGCAAAAGGTGCCGTATTTGTCGATGACTTGGCGGATGTCCCAAAGGGCGCCACACTGATTTACTCTGCTCACGGCGTATCCAAAGCCGTACAGGAAGAAGCGGCACAACGTGGTTTCCGCGTTTTTGATGCTACCTGCCCTCTGGTAACCAAAGTTCATAAAGAAGTAGCCCGCCTCGATGAGCAAGATTACGAAATCATTATGATCGGCCACAAAGGCCACGTCGAAGTGGAAGGTACGATGGGACAATTGCCTCCGGGCAAAATGTTTCTGGTTGAGACAGTGGAAGATGTAGCCGGACTGAACGTCAAAAATCCTGACAAACTGGCCTACGTCAGCCAAACCACTTTATCGGTAGACGAAACCAAAGACATTATTGCAGCTTTGAATCAACGCTTCCCCAATATCCGCAATCCGCACAAAGAAGACATTTGCTACGCTACAACCAATCGCCAAACTGCTGTTAAAGAATTAGCCGAAGAATGCGATCTCGTGATTGTTGTCGGCTCGCCCAATTCTTCCAACAGCAACCGCTTGCGTGAAGTAGCCGCATTGCGCGGAGTTGATGCCTATATGGTCGATAATGCTACCTATCTGAAAAAAGAATGGTTTGAAAACAAAACCAAGGTCGGTGTCACTGCCGGGGCATCTGCGCCTGAAGTCTTGGTCAGAGAAGTATTACAAACTATTCAAGACTGGGGACACGAGACCATACGCGAAGGTGAAGGCGCAGAAGAAAGCATTGTATTTGTCTTGCCCAAAGAATTGCGTCGTGAGGGCGAAAACAAACAAATTCTCAATAAAGGGTAAGTTTGTTATTTGCTTTATTTGAACTTAAGGCCGTCTGAAAATTTTCAGACGGCCTTAAGTATATTTTACTAATAAAAAAGACCCGCCTTAAAGGCAGGTCTTTTCATACATGATCCTGATTATTTATCAGAAGTATGTTGCTGACGGCGCAAGATAGCAGGAATTTCAAAGTCATCCAGCACAGACTGGTTGCTGAAATCAGCCGCAGTCAGGTTCATAGAACGGATATTGCGGTTAGTACGAACCAGGCTTTCAGCATTGCTTTGGCTTTGAGCTTGGGGCGCTTCTTCCGCACCGCGTACCAATTGTTGGGTACGGGCAGCAGCACGCAGTTGGTTGTCAGTACCGTTTTCTTTCAAGCCGGTAGCAATGATGGTAATACGGATAGCGTCTTCGCTCATACTCTCGTCTTCGGCAGCACCAAATTTGCATTCCACTTCAGGGTGTGCATTTTGGTTGACGATACGCATAATCTCGTTAAACTCAGACATTTTCAGGCAGCCAGGAGCAGTGGTAATGTTTACCAATACACCGCGTGCGCCATCTAAAGTAACGTTATCCAAGAGCGGGCTGGAGATAGCTTGATCGGTAGCCAAACGGGCACGGTCGATACCTTGCGCGAAACCTGAACCCATCATGGCGATACCGCGATTGCTCATCACGGTTTTCACGTCGGCGAAGTCCAAGTTGATCATGTCGCTCGGGCAAGTAACCACTTCGGAAATACCGGCAACCGCGTCACGCAGTACATTGTCTGCCGCACGGAAAGCTTCACGCATGGTCACGTCTTCGCCCAAGGCAGTCATCAATTTGTCGTTCGGGATAATGATCAGGGAATCGACGCGCTCTTTGAGTTGATCCAAACCTGCTTGAGCGATATGTACGCGTTTGCCTTCGTAAGCAAACGGACGAGTCACAACCGCAACGGTCAGGATACCCATTTCTTTAGCGATTTCAGCCACAACAGGAGCAGAGCCGGTACCTGTACCACCACCCATACCGGTAGTGATGAACAGCATGTTTGCACCGCGGATGGCATCTTCGATGGCTTCGCGATCTTCTTGAGCAGCGGCGCGACCGATTTCAGGATTTGCACCGGCACCCAAACCGCGAGTCAGGTTTGTACCCAATTGAATGCGTTTAGCCGCATTGTTTTTAGCCAATGATTGCGCATCGGTATTGGCACTGATGAACTCAACACCATGAATGG
Organism: Neisseria sp. HMSC070H10; assembly: GCF_001837635.1. Lineage (NCBI taxonomy): Bacteria > Pseudomonadati > Pseudomonadota > Betaproteobacteria > Neisseriales > Neisseriaceae > Neisseria > Neisseria sp. HMSC070H10. The sequence continues at coordinate 145,751 of NZ_KV833364.1, read as the reverse complement.
TGTTGGCAACCATGTTGTTGATGGCATTACAGCCACCGCCACCCAAACCGATAACTTTAATAACAGCAGGGCTCGTTGCTGATTCTGCTACGTCGTAAACAAATTCCATTCAATAATCCTCCGCGCCCCGCTTTATTAAGGACGGTTCAAAAATAACTCATTATCCGTATTATATAAGAAGTATCCAGATACTGGCAAAAATCTTCTTACCATTCGGCTGTCAGCGTTATATTTTTACTACATTTTTTAACAGAAAATATACAAGTTTTAAATTATTCACTTAGCAATTATTTAAAACCGTTTAATCTCACTTAAATATTCAGGACAAACGGTTGCTACACCGCCTGCCCTGAAAACTTTTATCAGAAATTGTCTTTAACGAATTTCATCAGTCTTGCCCACAGACTGATTTTTTCAGCCTGATCATGAACCACAATGGCACCTGTCACCGGCGCGCCGTCTTCCTCTCCTCTTGCAGCCTGCAAAAGACCGATGGCGGTTGAATAGCGTGGATTGCGGATACGCTCAGATACACCGCCCATTTCTTGTGGAACACCGATACGCGCTGGCAGATTGAAGACTTCTTCCGCCAACTCAACAATACCGGTCAACATAGAAGCACCACCGGTCAAAACGATACCGGAAGTCAGCACTTCTTCAGGGAAACCGGAGCGGCGCAATTCGTTCAGCGTCAATTCCAAAATTTCTTCTACGCGCGGGCCGATGATTTCAGCCAATACACGGCGTGAAATTTGACGTGATTGACGGTCGCCAACGCTAGGAACTTCAATCATTTCATCCAAGCCGTCCATAGTCGGAATCGCAGCACCGTAATGGATTTTGATGTACTCAGCTGCACTGTGCGGCGTACGCAAGGCTTGTGCCAAGTCTTTGGTAATCAAATCGCCGGCAACGGGAATCACCGCAGTATGGCGAATTGCGCCATTGGTATAAACCGCGATGTCGGTTGTACCGCCACCGATATCGATAACGCACACGCCCAAATCTTTTTCGTCTTCAGTCAAAACGGCGTGACCGCTTGCCAAAGGCTGAAGCATGATTTGATCCATTTGCAGGCCACAACGTTGGATACATTTTTGGATATTTTGCAAAGCAGTGTTCGCACCGGTAATGATGTGTACACGGGTATCCAAACGCACGCCGCTCATGCCGATAGGCTCTTTCACACCAGGTTGGTTGTCGATGATGTACTCTTGAACCACGGTATGCAAGATGTTGTGATCAGGCGGAATATTGATGGCTTTGGCCGTTTCGATGGCACGATCGATATCGGCTTGCGATACTTCGCCATCTTTAATTTTGACCACGCCTTGTGAATTCAGGCTGCGGATATGGTTACCGGCAATACCGGTAACGACGTGGGAAATTTTGGTATCTGCCATCAGCTCGGCATCTTCTACCGCCTGACGAATGGCTTGCGCAGTGGCGTCAATGTTGGTCACCATACCTGCACGCAGGCCGCGTGAAGGGCTTTGACCCAAGCCAACAATGTGGATTTCGTTATCTTCCCGAATCTCACCGATTAAGGCGATGACCTTGGACGTACCAATGTCTAAGGCACTGATATATTTATTTTGTTGTTGTTCCATAATTGCTCGTTCGCTATGTTGTCTGACTGACGGTTTGATTATTTTTGAAACAAGATTGCTTCACGTCTAATCGGCTATTCACTGTCGGAAGGGTTTTCAGGCGGCCTGTAACGGACTGAAAAACCATCCTTATAACGCATATCGACATACTCGATACGACTTTGTTTTTTACGCAGCAGCGATGGCCAAATCTGGGCAAACTGCTGCAAACGTTTGATTTCGTTTTCACGCCCCAAGCGCACGGTAATGCCATTGTTCAATACAAGCAGCCATGCCGAACGCGGCGTGTAGATCAATTCTTTGATGGTCAGTTTCAACGGGCTCAAAATACCGGAAAAGTCCGCATAATGTTTGACCATGTCTTTGCCTGTCCCCTGCTGCCCTTCAAATATAGGCAGGTCCTGTTTCAGGCTTGCAGCAAACACATTACCCTTACTGTCCACCAAGCCGCCAGCGCGCCAGTGTGCAACCGGCACACGCTCGGTCAGGATAATTTCCACGGTTTCCGGAAAACGGCGGCGTACCATTGCCGAGTCAATCCAAGGCAATTCCTGAAAAGCGGCCTGCGCCGAATCAATATCGGCGCGGAACATATTACCCCTGATATGCTCTCGTGCAACGGTTTGCAATTCTTTGCCGGAAGCATATTTCAGCTTGCCCTGAATGGCAATCTGTTTCACCGGGAAATATTTGGAATTGTAAAGCCAAGCTATGCCCGAACCTATCAACAGAAAGGTCATCAGCACCAATAGCCGGCGGGTCAGCCGACCCAGTGCGCCTGCATCATCCCACATGAGCGGTCTTCAAAATCTCAATACATAAATCAGCAAAATCTACGCCGGTATGGCCTGCAGATTTTGGCACTAAACTGTGGCTGGTCATACCAGGCAAGGTATTGATTTCCAAGAGATACAGTTTACCGTCCGTATCTTTCAGAAAGTCCACGCGCGAACAGCCGTCCGCACCAATCGCCTGCGCGCCACGCACAGCCAGTTCGCGCATCAGGTTTTCCTCCGCCTCGCTCAAATCTTCCGACGGGCATTGATAAACCGTATCGTCGCGGTTGTATTTGGCTTCGTAGTCGTAAAACTCGGTAGCCGGAATAATATGAATGCTCGGTAGGCCTTTGCCGTTCAATACCGGGCAAGAATACTCGCCACCGCCGATAAAGCGTTCGGCAATAATTTCACCCTGCAAATGTTTCAATTCTTCGTAAACGCTTTTCAGACGGCCTTTTTCTTTGACTTTTACCACACCGACGCTACTGCCTTCCGCGGCGGGTTTCACAAACATCGGCAGGCCCAATTTTTCTTCAACGGCATCAAAGTCGCTGTCGTCATGCAATACGGCAAACTCAGGAACAGGCAAGCCTACAGCCTGCCAAATCAGTTTGCAGCGGTATTTGTCCATACCCAGCGCGGAAGCAGCCACCCCGCTGCCGGTGTAAGGAATACCCATCAGCTCCAACGCGCCTTGAATCGCGCCATCTTCGCCGAAAGTGCCGTGCAGAATATTGAAGGCCGTCTGAAAACCTTGTGTTTTCAATTCAGACAACGGGGTTTCTTTGGGGTCGAACGCATGGACATCGATGCCTTTGCTTTTCAAGGCAGCCAAAATAGCGGCGCCACTGTCCAGCGAAACTTCGCGCTCGCTGGAGAAGCCGCCCATCAACACGGCCACTTTGCCAAAATTCTGCATAATTTCCACTTTCTTAAATACTGATACAGGCCGTCTGAATATTGTTCAGACGACCTATCTGTCCTCAAAGGCAAATATGCCTGTTTATTATGATTGTTTTGACAATTCCACCAATGCAGACGGAACGCGGTTGATGCTGCCGGCACCCATATTCAACACAACATCGCCGTCCTGCAAAACATTCAGCAGCATTTGCGGCAAGTCGGCAACGTTTTCGCAGTAAATAGGCTCAAGTTTGCCCAATACGCGGATGGCGCGCGCCAAGGCGCGGGAATCGGCCGCGGCAATCGGCTCTTCGCCTGCGGCATAAACTTCGGTCAACACCAAAGCATCAACGGTATTGAGGACTTTGGTAAAGTCTTCAAACAAATCGCGTGTACGGGTATAGCGGTGCGGTTGGAAAGCCAAGACCAAGCGTTTTTCAGGGTATGCACCGCGTGCGGCGGAAAGGGTTGCTTCCATTTCGACAGGATGGTGGCCATAATCGTCCACCAGCAAAGCGGTTCCGCCGTTTGGTAATTTAATGTCGCCATATTTTTGGAAGCGGCGGCCGACACCTTCAAAGCCGAGCAAGCCTTTTTGGATCGCTTCAACCGATGCGCCAACTTCCAGCGCAACGCCGATAGCCGCCAACGCATTGAGGACGTTGTGGCGGCCGGGCATATTCAAAACAACTTCAAACGGCTCTTGCTCATGTCCTTTCATTTGGACATGAACGGTAAATTTCATTTGCGCGCCGATGTTTTCAATATCGGTTGCATAGATATCGGCAGTATCGTCCAAGCCGTAAGTCGCGTAAGGCTTGCTCACTTTGGGCAAAATCGCGCGGACGTGTTCGCTGTCGATACACAAGAAGGCCTTACCGTAAAACGGCATACGGTGGATGAAATCCACAAACGCCTGATGCAGTTTCTCAACACTGTGGCCGTAAGTGTCCATGTGGTCTTCATCGATATTGGTCACGACGGACATAATCGGGGTCAGGTGCAGGAAAGAGGCATCAGATTCGTCGGCTTCGGCAACGATGTATTCGCCTTTACCCAAACGGGCGTTGGTACCTGCTGCGTTGAGCTTGCCGCCGATAACGAAAGTCGGATCGAGTCCTGCCGCGCCGAGAATAGAAGCGGTCAGGCTGGTGGTTGTGGTTTTACCGTGCGTACCGGCAATGGCGATACCATCGCGGAAGCGCATCAATTCTGCCAACATCAACGCGCGCGGAATCACGGGAATCTGCTGTTCCAACGCGGCAACAACTTCCGGATTATCTTTTTTGACCGCAGTAGAGGTAACGACCACGTCGGCACCATTGACGTGTTCGGCAGTATGACCTGGGTAAACTTGGATGCCGAGAGCGCTCAAATGCTCAGTAACGGCATTACGCGCCTGATCCGAACCGGAAACTTTAAAGCCCAAATTGTGTAAAACTTCGGCAATACCGCTCATGCCGACGCCGCCGATTCCGACAAAATGGATGTTGGTCACTCGATTTTTCATCATAACGTTGCGTTCCGGTTGGTTTTTAGTGCGTAAAGGCGTTATTTTAAAGGGCTATCCGCTTCTGCGCTATGCTTTTATTGTAAAGGAATTTTAACAAAAGCAATAAAGGCCGTCTGAAACGCCGTTAATTAACTTTTCAGACGGCCTTGAACAAAGTCTGCCTGCTTATTCGGTACAAGATATGGCAATTTCCGCCACATCGTCCGCACTGTGCGGTAACGCCAAGGTACGGGCATTTTTCGCCCATTTCAGGCATTTTTCACGGTTTAATCCACCGAGGATTTCGGCCAGTTTTTCTGCCGTCAGTTGAGTTTGCGGCAGCAGCAAACCGGCTTCGGCCTGCACCATAAAACGCGCATTGGCTGTTTGGTGGTCATCTACCGCATGCGGATACGGCACCAGCAATGCACCCAAACCAGCAGCCGTCAGCTCGGCAATCGTCAGCGCACCGGCACGGCAAATCACCAAGTCGGCATCGCGGTAGGCGGATACCATATCGGTAATAAATTCCACGCACTCGGCTTGCACACCTAATGCATCGTAATCCGCCTGCAGGTTGCCCAATTTATTGCGGCCGGACTGATGATACATTTGCGGACGGGCAGCCTCAGGCAATAATGCCAAAGCTTGCGGAACGGTTTTGTTCAACACATCCGCACCCAAACTGCCGCCCACCACCAAAACTTTCAGACGGCCTTGACGGTTTTCAAAGCGTTCTTCAGGAACAGGCAATGCCGCAATATCGGCACGGACAGGGTTACCCACCAATCCGCCTTCATGTTGAAAGGCTTTCGGGAAAGCATACAGAACACGTTTTGCCCAACGCGACAGTTGGCGGTTGGACAAACCGGCTACGGCGTTTTGCTCATGAATCACAATCGGCACACCGGAAATTTTTGCCGCCAAGCCGCCGGGGAAAGTAACGAAACCGCCAAAACCGATAACGCACTCGACACGGTGTTTCTTAATAATCTGCTGCGCCGCGCGGACAGTTTTATACAGCGTAAACGGCAACATCAGCTTGCGCTTGATGCCATTGCCGCGTATACCTTTAATGGCCAGCGTTTCCAAGCGTATGCCGTATTGCGGCACGATACGCTCTTCCATCGAATCCTGACTGCCCAGCCAAATCACATGATGGCCGCGCTTTTGCAGCGACTCAGCAACCGCCAATGCAGGGAAAATATGGCCGCCCGTACCGCCGGCCATCAGCATAAAAGTTTTACCGCTCATGGTTTTACTCCACCGAATAACCGCGCATTTTTTGGCGGTTTTCATAATCAATGCGCAATAACAAAGTAATGCACACCAGCATGATAAAGACAGCCGAACCACCGTAAGACATAAACGGCAAAGTCAGGCCTTTAGTAGGCAGGATACCGATGTTTACACCGATATTGAAGAAACTTTGAATACCAATCCAAATACCGATACCGTTAGCAATATACGCGCTGAACATCAAGCCCGAATCACGCGCCTGCTTGCCGATGGAAAACGCACGCCACACCAGCCAGCCATAGCAGAACACCAAAACCAGCATCCCGAAAAAGCCGAATTCCTCGCCGATGACGGCAAAAATAAAGTCCGTATGCGCTTCAGGCAGATAGAAACGTTTTTCCAAACTTGCGCCCAAGCCCTCGCCAAACCAGCCGCCGCGCGCAATCGCCATCAAGGAATGGGTCAGCTGATAGCCTTTACCCAAAGGATCGCTCCAAGGGTCCAAAAACGCCGCCACACGTGCCATACGGTAGGGCGCGGCCAAAATCAGCAAGCCCATACCGCTCACAACGGTTGCCACCAATACAGCAAAATACTTCCACGGGAAGCCTGCCAAAAACAGCATACCCATGGTGATCACGACAATCACGACAAACGAGCCAAAGTCCGGCTGACCCATAATCAAAACCAAACCGACCGCCACCAACATAATCGGCAGAATCAAGGTCTTAAACTTACGGAAGCGTTCCTTTACCCTTACCCAAGCTTCACTTTTAAAGGGGCTGCACACCAAATCGCCAATACCGGTAAACAAAGACGACCAACCCAAAGAATCCAAATCACGCAACATTTCTTCACGACGCGTAAACAGGCTGGACAAATACAAGACCGTCGCCAATTTGAAAAATTCAGTCGGTTGCAAGTTGAGCGGCCCGATATGAATCCAGCGCGTCGCGCCGTTAATCTCGCGGCCGACAAACAAAACCAGCAACAACAGCAAACCCGAAACAGCAAAATAAAACGGAATAATCCGCCGCCAGAAACTCATCTTCAGCAGGAAAAGCGGCAAGCATATGGCCACCGTAAACAGGATAAACATTGCCTGCTTAGACACAAAAGAAAACTGGCTGCCCCCTTCCGATGCCGCATACGCAATCGAAGCCGAATAAATCATAATCAGGCTGAAGACCGTCATTAAGACGACCATCCACAAGAGAGAAACATCAAACTTCCGACCATCGCGCGCAATCGGCCGGTCAAGCATTTTGGAAAGACTAATCATGAAAACATCCGTAACGGCTTGAATAAAATATTCAGACGGCCTGCAAATGGGCAAGAGGCCGTCTGAAAAAATGAATTAACGTTATTTTAAAGGTTTATTTCCAAACCAACAATTCAGATTCTTTAAAGATGTCAGATTCCGACATTCTTTGCGCCCTCCCCTACCCTTTGATATCGGCAAAAGGCCGTCTGAAAACGCTTTTATGTTTTCAGACGGCCTTGTATAAATCTTTTCTTCAGGGAAATAGGCTACTTTTTATCCCATGCAAACCCTAAGCCAACTGCGGTATTTCCGCCCACGGCTGTATCTGTTCCAACTGCGCGGCGAGGCTAAGCAGCGTGTCTTCGCGCCCGTGTGCGGCGGCGAACTGGGTACCGACAGGCAGCCCGTTATGCCGGTAAAGCGGCACGCTCATGGCGGGGTTGCCGCTCATGTTCAGCGGCGACGTATAACCGACGTATTGCAGCGTCGTGGCGGCTTCTTTTTCCAAAAACGGGTTGTTTTTCAACAGAAAACCCAAACGCAGCGTGCCGAACAGCAGGCGCATGGCTTTTTGCGCGGCGGGTGGCGGCATCATCTCGCCGATTTTCGGCGTGGTGCGCGGGCAGACGGGCGTCATCAACACGTCGTAGCGCGTAAAAAATGCTTTGGCGGCACGTTCCTGCGCCAACATCACGTCGCGCGCCCAAGCCATTTCGCCCGCGCTGATTTGCCGCCCCTGCACAATCATTGCCCACGTTGTCGGCTCAAGCAGGCGGTGCGGCAGTTTTTGTCCGGTTTCGTATTGATATTGGTAGAACAGTTTTGCCGTTTCACCCATGACGATGATGCGGGCGGCTCGGTTTAATTGTTCGGGCGGCACAAAATCGGGCGTGGCTTCTTCCAATTCGTGTCCCGTGTCTTGCATCAGTTTCAAACTATGGGCGAACGCGGCTTCCGTGCCTTCGTCGTTACCGCCGCCAAACCATGTCTGTTTCCAAAAAGCGATTTTCAGACGACCTGTTTCTAGTTTCAGGCTGTCTGCAAAACCGTTTTCGGGCGGCGGCGGGCAGGCATACAGGGCGCGGGCTTGGGTTTGGGCGGCGATGTCCAGCAAAACCGCGCTGTCGCGCACGCTGCGGGTCAACACATGGTCGCATACCAAACCTTGCCATGCCTCCGATGCGTTCGGCGCGTAACTGCTGCGGCCGCGCGTGGGTTTCAGCCCGAACACGCCGCAGTTGTGCGCGGGTAAGCGAATGGAGCCGCCACCGTCGCTGCCGTGCGCTGCGGGTACGACGCCCGAAGCCACTGCCGCCGCCGCGCCTCCGCTGCTGCCGCCCGCGGTGTAATCCAAATGCCACGGATTGCGCGTGATGCCGTAAATTTCGGTTTCGGTAACGGGATACGCGCCCCATTCGGGCGTAGTGGTTTTGCCGAACACGCGCAGCCCCGCATCGAGATAGGCTTGGGTCAAATCGCTGTTTTGTTTGGCAATGTAATGCTGCATCATACGCGAACCCGACCATGTCGGCGCGCCTTCCCAATCCGCCAGCAAGTCTTTGAGCAAAAACGGTACGCCCGCCAGCGGCGTATCGGCATTTTCAGACGACCCCTGCCACGCCGCCGCGCGTTCGCGCAAATCGTGCGCCAACAGATTGAGCTTGGGATTGACTTCGTCCAAGCGGTTTAAAGCAGCCTGCAACACTTCATCGGCGGAGACTTCTTTTTTACGGATCAGCTCTGCCAAACCGACGGCATCGTAACGGATGTAGTCTTGAAAATTCATGGGTTTTCCTTTCGGATTGATAAACACACGTTTTGTCGGTCAGGCATAGCTGCCCTCCGCCTCGCTGTTTGCCCGCATAGGCAAATTTTAAGAAACAGTAACACCGGATAAAGGCAAGGAACAAGTTTACCGTTGCTGCAAAAAGGTCGTCTGAAACTGCCTTAACGTTTTCAGACGACCTTTGAGACAATGACACACATGGTTTACGGTAAAACCAACCCTCTTTTCATCTTTCAGACGGCCTTACAAAGCTTTGAACGCTTCGATAAACACTTCCGAACGGTGCGCATAGCCTTTAAACATATCAAAGCTCGCACAAGCCGGGCTGAGCAACACGATATCGCCCGCTTCGGCTTGGGCATATGCCGTCTGAACCGCTTCTTCCAAAGTGGCGCAGTCGGTCATATTCAGACCGCAGCCGTCCAAATCGCGGCGGATTTGCGGCGCATCGACACCGATCAGGAACACGCTTTTTGCCTTGCCGACAAGCGCGTCGCGCAGGGGCGTGAAGTCCTGCCCTTTGCCCATACCGCCCAAAATCACGAAGAGCGGATTTTGCAAACCGGCAATCGCGGCGGCGGTCGCGCCGACGTTCGTGCCTTTGCTGTCGTCGATAAACACCACGCCGTTTTTCTCGCCGATTTTTTCGACGCGGTGCGGCAAGCCTTGGAAGGTTTTAACGTGTTCGAACAATACTTCGCGCGGCAAACCGACGGCCTCGCACAAAGCCACGGCAGCCATAACGTTGGCGGCGTTGTGCAAACCTTGCAACGGGATGTCTTGCGTAGCAATCAAATCTTCATCGCCTTGTTTCAGTTGGCCTGTCTCGCGTTCCAACCAAAAATCAGCTTCGTGTTCCAACGAAAACCATTTCACCTCGCGCCCTGCCCGCTTCATGGCGCGGCAGAACACGTCGTCTGAATTCAAAACCTGCACGCCATCGCCTCGGAAAATCTTATCCTTGGTATGCGCGTAGTCGAGCAAGTCGTCGTAGCGGTCGAGATGGTCTTCAGAAATGTTCAGCACCGTCGCCGCAGTCGGGCGCAGGCTTTCGGTATTTTCCAGTTGGAAGCTGGAAAGCTCCAACACCCACACGTCCGCCTTTTTGCCTTCGCGCTGCAATTCCGCCTCCAAAACCGGCGTACCGATATTGCCCGCGATAACGGTATCCAGCCCGCACTTGATGCAGAGATAGCCGACCAAGCTCGTAACCGTGGTTTTGCCGTTGCTGCCGGTAATCGCGATTACCTTATCACCGCGGCGGTTCACAATATCCGCCAACAATTCAATGTCGCCCAACACGCGCCCGCCGTTTTGCTTGAACGCCTCAATATCCGGCTGCCGTTCGCTGATGCCGGGACTGAGCGCCAGAATATCGAAACCATTATCCAACGCATCTTTCAGACGGCCCGTGTAAAACACCAGCCCATCAAACATCTTCCCGATTTGCGACACGCGCTCGGCTTTCAGATCCGCATCATACGCAGCCACCTCCGCACCGTTTTTGCGCAGATAGGCAATCATGGAAATACCCGTGCCGCCAAGTCCGGCGACAAGGATTTTTTTGTTTTGAAAAGTCATTTTGGTTTTGTCCTAAAACAAATCATATTGAGCAGGGGGATGTCCGCTTCTGCTCAAGTCGCTTTCATACGGCATCGCGAGCTGTTCAATGACCCGCCTTCAGGCGTTGGTAAATGTCGCAGCCGTCTTGGTCTCCGTTTTGACAAGCCTTACCAAACCATTCTTGAGCGAGCGCAAGGTCTTGGCGCACGCCGCGTCCTTCGGCATACATCACACCCAAATTGAATTGGGCACCAGCATGTCCTTGTTCTGCAGCCCTACGACACCACTGCACCGCCTGTGTATAGTCTTGACGGACTCCTTGCCCGTTGGCATACATCAGACCCAAATTAACTTGGGCATCGGCATCCCCTTGTTCTGCAGCCCTACGATACCACTGCACTGCCTGTGCATAGTCTTGACGGACGCCTTGCCCTT
>NZ_KV833364.1:9883-134580 GCF_001837635.1 Neisseria sp. HMSC070H10 | reverse complement strand
ATAGTCTTGACGGACGCCTTGCCCTTGTGCATACCCATTGCCCAAATCGGTTTGGGCTTGGACTAATCCCTGCTCCGCTGCCTTACGATACCATCTGAACGCTTCGGCATAGTCTTGACGGACGCCTTGCCCTTGTTCATACATCAGGCCCAAATTAACTTGGGCTTGGGCATCCCCTTGTTCTGCCGCCTTGCGATACCACTGCACTGCCTGTGCATCGTCTTGAGGGACGCCTTGCCCGATGGCATACATCACGCCCAAATTATATTGGGCATCGACATTCCCTTGCTTCGCAGCTTGAAGCGTTTTCTGAAAATCCGGCATATTATCCGCCCACACCGCTTGGTTCAAGCCCAAGGCAATCAGGGCGGCTGCAAGCCATTTGACTGTCTGTTTCATGTTTTCTCTCCTATTTCGGTATGGGGCGGTTTTTCAGCCGCCGTTAACGATAAGACGGGACAGATTACCGCCGCAGGTTTGCACGTTCAAATTCCGTCTGAAAGGTGTTCAGACGGCATAGGTTCAGCGAATTTTGAGGGTACTCAAGCCGATTAACACCAAGACGATGGTGATAATCCAGAAACGGACGACGACTTGGGTTTCTTTCCAGCCTTTTTGTTCGTAATGATGATGAATCGGCGCCATCAGGAAGATGCGTTTTTTGGTGCGTTTGTACCAACCGACTTGCAACATAACGGAAATGGCTTCAACAACAAACAGGCCACCCATGATGACGAGGACAAATTCTTGGCGGATGATGACGGCAACAGTACCAAGCGCCGCGCCAAGCGCGAGCGCGCCGACGTCGCCCATAAAGACTTGTGCCGGATAGGCGTTAAACCACAAAAAGCCGAGACACGCACCACACATGGCGGTACAGAAAATCACCACTTCGTTTGCGCCGGCAACGTAAGGCAATTGCAGGTATTGGGCAAATTGGGAGTGGCCGCTGGCATAGGCAAAGATAGCAAGACCGGCGGCGACAAGTACAACGGGGAATGCGGCTAAGCCGTCCAATCCGTCGGTCAGGTTAACGGCATTGGATGTACCGACGATGGTCAGGTAGGACAATACCAAGAAGCCGACTACGCCAAGCGGCAAGGCAACTTGTTTGAAGAAGGGAACAATCAGGATATTGTTGGCAGAGTTTGTCGCAAGGTAGAACAATGCCAAACCAGCGATGATGGCAACGCTGGACTGCCACACCATTTTAAATTTGGCAGACACGCCGTTAGGGTCTTTATAAACCACTTTGCGCCAGTCGTCGTAAAAACCGAGTGCACCGGTAGCAAGCAGGACACCTAAGAGAATCCAGATATAAGGATTTGCCCAGTTGCCCCACAAAATTGTGGACACGGTAATGGCGGTCAAAATCAGCGAGCCGCCCATGGTTGGCGTACCGTTTTTGATCAGGTGGGTTTGAGGGCCGTCAGTACGGACGGCTTGGCCGACTTTAAGCGCAGTCAGCTTGCGGATGGTCCACGGACCAAGCAATAGGGAAAACGCCAAAGCAGTCAAAGCCGCCATAACGGCGCGGAATGTGGTGTATTGAAAAATATTCAGGCCGGTTAACCAGTTACTGAAATGTGCGAGCCATAAAAACATGGGGCTTCCTTTTTTGTTTTTGTTGTTACAGCGGGCTTATGCCCAATTAAAAATAAATCGGTATGCCGTCTGAAATTGCAGACGGCCTTATTGAGTAAGATTATTTCTCTACCACGCAAATCGGATAGTTTCTGGGATTCTTTCCGCCTCCCAAGTCCAAGCAGGTATCTTCATAGATAAATGCCTGTACTTTCATTCCGGCATAAAACGCGGCAAACAGCAAACCAGCCAATAGAAAAATCTTTTTCATATTTCAGACGGCCTTTTACGCGGTTGTTGCTGCCAATGCCTCGATCACTTCTTCCATCTTCATAAAGCGCGAGCCTTTGACCAATACAGTAGCGCGTTCAGGCAAGTCGTGGCTCAACACTTGAATCAGCGGATCTTTATCAGCAAACCACAAACCTTCCGCACCAAACGTCTCTGCCGCTTCAACGCTGTTGTCGCCGACAAAATACGCGGCCTCGATGCCTTTATCCCGTGCATACGCGCCAACTTCGGCGTGCATGGCGGCGGCTTCGTCCTCACCCAATTCGCCCATGTCGCCCATCACAAAAATACGCGGCGCAGGCATAGCGGCGAGCACATCAATGGCGGCTTTCATGCTGTCGGGGTTGGCATTATAAGTATCGTCAATCAAAGTTGCATCTTTAATGCCTTGCTTGATATTCAGACGGCCTTTGATATTACTGAAATTTTTCAGGCCGTCTGAAACTTCGGCAAGGCTCAAACCTGCCGCCAAAGCCAGAGCCGCCGCCGCTACGGCATTATGCACATTGTGACGGCCGGGAACTGGCAATACCACGGCAACACGTTCATTACCACGCACCAAATCAAATTCGCAAGACAACGGTTTCAACTCAATATTTTCCGCATGGATATCGCCACTGGCAACGCCGAAAGTCTGAGCATTCAATTGCGCAGTAGCAGCTTCAAATGTAGCGATATTGGCATCTTCGCACGGAATCAGCGCAATGCCGTCTGAAAGCAAACCTTCGTAGATTTCACTTTTTGCTTTAGCAATATCGCCGACGCCATCAAAACCGCAACCGACATGCGCGCGCAAAGCGTTATTAACCAGAGCAACATTCGGACCGGCAATTTGGGTCAGCAAAGACAATTCGCCAAAATGGTTCATACCCATTTCAATGACGGAGTAGCGGTGTTTTTCGTTCAGTTTCAACAAAGTCAGCGGCAGGCCGATATGATTGTTAAAATTGCCGGCAGTCGCCAACACAGCTTCATTACCGAATCGATGACGCAATACGCAGGCCAACATCTCTTTAACCGTCGTTTTACCGGAAGAGCCGGTAATGCCAAAGACAAACGGATTCACATTTTCACGCCACGCCTTCGCCAGTTTTTGCAAAGCCGCAAGCGTATCGTCAACCTTCAATGCGCCTTTCAAAGCCGCACAATCTTCGCGCGAAACCACAACTGCCGTTGCCCCTGCTGCCAAAACATCTTCAACAAAGTCATGCGCGTCAAAGCGCTCTCCGGCAAGCGCGAAAAATACGTCGCCTTCCTGAATATCGCGGCTGTCTGTAACAATACGCGAAACGGGTTGATTTTCAGACGGCACCGGAAGGCCGAGCGTTTGACAGATGAAATTTAGGTCTAGTGGTTTCATGATTGTGTTTCTTGTCCTTGTTCTACTTGTTCTAACGGTTCCACATTTTTATCCGTATTTTGGGAAACCATTTTTAAATGACGATAATTACGTCCTGCCAGCACAATAAAAAGAATAGCGGCAAAATTTACACCGACAGAAAGCTTATTTACCGTAAGGCTGAACCATAGTTTCAATACACTATCTATATAAAATACAAAAGAAAATACATCGCTTGCAAAAGCAATTTGCAATAAGCATGGCATGTACACATATGTCATTCTCTTAAAACCGACTTCACGGAATTTAAACGCATTCCATGCTGCAGACAACGCCAACATACCCAAAATGAAAAGTAAAATCCCAAAAAACACAGCCCATGCTATGCTGTTAATCAGTCCTTGCACACTCTGAATTGATGCCAGAATCAACCAAACCACGCCCTGCACAAAAGTCAGCCATGCCATAAATTTGCCGCTTTTGGGCAATTTTTTATATTCAGGAAATGTATTGGAAAACCAACTTTTCATACTACAAATCACTTTCTCTTATCAACTGCCGATTTTCCCGTACTGCTGGTAATCGGAAAAACACAATACAATGGTTTCACCGTTTTGGCGGTAGGGGTGGCAAAGGCTGTAATTGCCATCTTTTGCCTCATAACGTATTTCATTTGTTTGTCCAGCAAATACCCTCTGCAAGTATTCACGCTCGCTCAGATTTGGGGCATAAAGATATTGCGTTTTGCTGATTGTTTCTTTATTGCCATTCCGAGTAACGACAAAACCATTATCATCGCCTACTCCCCGAGCATTGGGTGCCTGCTCATCAATCCCACTTAACTGGGAATCAGCTGAGAAAGCCAAATAAACCTGTTTATTACCGATCGTATCCGGCACAATCACTGTAGCTGCTTTAAAGGCAGAATCTTCCTTCGACATCAGCTCAAGGATTAACGCTGCTTTTTTAATATACGCAAAATCAAAACGATAATCTGCCAATGCATTGATTTGCGATGGATTATCCTTGACGATACGCTCTAGAGATTGAGTCAAAATCTGACGTTTTTTCTGAACAGTCAGATAATTTCCGCCAAATAACAGGGCTGCTAAAACGGGAAATACTGCCAACAACAAATATAAGGTTTTTCGGCCACCTTTGCTTTCTTCCTCTTGTCCTCGCTCGGCAATACGGGTCAAATTCAGCATGATGTTCAGTATCAAGGCACCCGCCATCACGGCAAAAATCCCCAAAATACTCATCAGGAAAATTTCCGTAATGTATTCGCGGAACACCTTAAGCCCGAAAACATTGGATAGAATCAGAACAAATACCCAGTACACCAGCAGCACAACTGCCACCATACCGACGATATTCGTTGCCTTAACCAATTTCTTTGCGTTCATACTCTCAAATCTTGTTCAGACGGCCTATCTGTTCTGATTAATCAGCGGATACGGATTCACCGCGCCGTTCGGCAGATATACACCGTAATGCAGGTGGGCCGGTGTGGTTCTGGCATTGCCGGTTTTACCGACATAGCCGATGACCTGTCCTTCTTTTACTCGTTCATACAGGCGGATACGGGCAAATTTATTGAGGTGGGCATAGTAATGCCACGCACCCGGCCCTTGAATACCGATAACTTTACCGCCCAATCGGTTGCGCCCGATTTTGGTGACGATACCGGGCGTGGTACTGCGTATCGGCGTGTTTTTCTTAGCAAAAATATCCACACCTTCATGCCTTCGCCCCTGACTGCGCGCTGCGCCCCAAGTGTCGTCAAAACGCTTGCCTTTAACGGGATTCGGCAGGCTTTGCTCGACCGGAGGCTGTTGCGCCCTCAACTGCTCGATTTCGGCAGTAGGACGCGGAAGTTGTTTGGTTGTACAGCCTGCAAATAAAACTACGGCTGCACTGATTAATAAGGTTTTTGTCGGCATTTTCAGCATCAAATCGGTCTCCTTGTTGTTCAGACGGCCTTATTAAAAAGTCTTCCGAAACAAACAACTGTGATGGGTTTAATGGCTGACGTGCCGTAATGCGTGTGTCGTATTGCTTTTATTGTATATGTTTAAATCTTTTTCAGACGGCCTTAAGGTTTCGGGCCGTCTGAATATTTGCGATATGGCTTAACCGCGCTCTGCCAATGCTTTTTCTGCGATTTCAAAATCGGAGAAATGATGCTTCACGCCTTGTACATCCTGATAGTTTTCATGCCCTTTACCGGCAATCAGAATGATGTCGTTCGCAGCGGCTTGCTCAACCGCATAACGGATGGCAACTGCGCGATCAACTTCGACGCGTTCAGGATTAGATACAGCAGGCAAAATATCGTTGATGATGTCTTGAGGATTTTCCAAGCGCGGGTTATCGCTGGTAACCACTACTTTATCGGCACCCTGAACTGCTGCCGCACCCATCAATGGGCGTTTGCCGCAGTCTCGGTTGCCGCCGCAGCCGAATACGCACCACAAAGCCGCGCCCTGCGGTTTGATTTCCTGCAAAGTGGAGAGTGCTTTTTCCAGTGCATCCGGCGTGTGGGCATAATCGACAACGACCAAAGGTTTGCCGCTGTTCATAATGCAATCCATGCGGCCTGAAGCGGGACGGATTTTTGCCAGTACTTCCAAAACGTTATTGAGTGGATAACCGTTGGCACACAGCAAGGCAACGCAGGCGGCGAGGTTTTGCGCGTTGAATCGTCCGAGCAGACGGGTACGGCATTTTCCTTCGCCCCATGGTGTTTGGAATACGGCTTCCATGCCGTCTGAAGAAGCGGTGAAATCGGTAATGCGGATATCGGCTTGCTCGCTGAAACCATAGCCATAAACGGCTAAATCGGGACAGTCTTTTTTCAGACGGCCTGCGAGTTCTGCACCGTATTCATCATCGACATTGATGATGGCGTGTTGCAGACCATGCCAGTAGAACAGGCGCGATTTGATGGCACCATAGGCTTCCATGGTGCCGTGATAGTCGAGATGGTCGCGGGTGAGATTGGTAAAGATTGCGCTGCGAAACGGCACGCCGTTGACGCGCGATTGGTCAAGGCCGTGGCTGGAAACTTCCATCGCGGCGGCTGTTGCGCCTTGCTGGCGGAAGCGGTAGAGCAGGGTTTGGACATCGACAGGAGCAGGTGTGGTATGTGTGGTTTCTTCCAATGTGCCCCAAAAGCCGTTGCCGACTGTGCCGATAATGGCGGTTTTTTCGCCCAACAGATCGGCAGCTTGCGCCAGCCATTGTGTGATAGAGGTTTTGCCGTTGGTACCGGTTACGCCCCAAACTTTAAGGCTGTCTGAAACATTACCGTAAACCTGCGCCGCCAACATACCGGCGCGATGTTTCAGATCTTTAATGCCTTGATTAGGAACGTTCCATTCGGGATTCCATGTAAATTTGCCGTCATCATCCCAAAAAACAAAGGTTGCACCGTTGGCAATGGCGGCAGGAATATAGCTGCGGCCGTCTGTATATTCGCCCTGACAGGCAACGAAAATGTCACCCTGTTTAATTTGTCGGCTGTCTGAATGCAACAAACGCCCTGCTGCGTTTTCACACAGCAGAGGCGGAAAGTTGGTTTCAGCCAAGGGGGTTAACTTGCTGAACATAAACAATATCTCTTTGATTGTTTGGATTATGACGGTACTTTGACAGTAGCGGTATTACTTAAAGGCTTGGTTGGGGAAACGCCCAAGATGTTCAAGCTTCCGCTCATGACTTCTTTGAATACGGGACCGGCAACCACGCCGCCGTAATAGCCGTTGGCAGTCGGTTCGTCGATGGTAACGGCCACAATCACGCGTGGATTTTTAGCCGGGGCAAAACCGATGAACGTACCGACGTGTTTGTTGTCCACATAGCGGCCATTGACCAGTTTACGCGCCGTACCGGTTTTCGCACCTACGTCGAAACCATCCACAGCACCGGCAGTACCGGTACCGCCGGCTTCAGTAACGGAAACCATCAACTCGCGCACTTTTTTCGCAGTAGAGGCTTTGATGACGCGCTTGCCTTTAGGGGCAACCGCTTGTTTTTCAAAGCTGACCGGCAACAATTCGCCGTCATGGGTCAGGACAGTATAGGCACGCGCCAATTGCAATAAGCTTAATTGCAGGCCATAACCGAAAGACATGGTTGCTTGTTCGATTTTTTGCCATCTGCGCCAGCTTCTCAACAAACCTGCAGTCTCACCAGGAAAGCCTGAATGCATGCGCACGCCCACACCCAAATCGTGATAGAAATCGTACATTTCTTTAGGCGTAAACATGGCAGAAAGTTTACTGGTACCGACGTTGGAAGATTTTTGCATAATGCCGCGCACATCCAAAGTAGGATAAACGTGGGTATCTTGTACGGTAGCCGGACCGATTTTGTAAGGCAGGGTATTGAATGTGTCGGTTGCATCTACTTTGCCGGAATCCAATGCTTTGGCAATGGTAAACGGCTTCATGGCAGAACCGGGTTCGATCATGTCGGTTACGGCGCGGTTGCGGCGCTGTTCGCTATTGGCTTGACCCGGTTGATTCGGATCGTAAGCCGGGCTGTTGACCAAAGCCAAAATTTCGCCGGTTTGCGCATCCAATACCACAACTGTACCCGCTTTAGCCTTGTGATAAGCCACAGCCTTGTTCAACTCGTCATAAGCCAGCGTCTGAATACGCTGATCTAAAGACAAAATCATGTCTTGGCCGTTTTTAGGCACGCTGTTGCGTGGAGAGTCGAGGCTGTCTACGATATTGCCTTTGTTGTCACGCAATACAACTTTCGCACCATCTTCACCGCGCAGGCTGTCTTCACGGGAAAGCTCCAAGCCCTCCTGACCTTTGCCGTCGATATTGGTAAAACCGATAACGTGCGCAAACAGATTGCCCATCGGGTAATGGCGTTTCAATTCTTTTTGGAATGCAATGCCTTTAATGCCCAATGCTTTGATTTCTTCTGCTTTCTCGTAGCTGAGTTGGCGTTTCAGGTAGATAAAACCTTTGTCTTTTTTAGACAATTTATTTTTCAAAACTTCAACAGGGACATCGGCAATGGCCGACAATTTTTCCAACTGCTCGTCAGTCGGCATTTCCTCCATACCGGAAGGCATGGCATACAATGATTCGGTAGGCGCACTCAAAGCCAATGTGGCACCATTGCGGTCGGTAATCATACCGCGTGATGCCGGCAGCGGAAGCGTACGCACAAAACGTTGGTCGCCCTGATTTTTCAAAAATTCATGCTGACTGGTTTGCAAATAAACCCCGCGTACCAACAGACCGGTAAATGCCAGCGCAACAGCGCCCAGCACCAAACCGATTCGCCCGTTACTTGTCAGCGGCTTTTTCGTTTTTGTTGTTCCAGACAGCATTTGAGGTTTATATTCGTTCTTAATTAACATGTTGAACTTCTCATGACTTAGCTGCTCAGTGAGCCATCAAATCCCGTAAATCTTGCACCAATGCAAGGCTCTATATTCTTATTTTTTGCGTTCCAGCATAGCCGTATTATGCGCACCCGGTGGAAGCAGATGTTGCTTTTCGGCCGCCACTTTAATCAGTTTGTGGTTTGCCAATCTTGCTTGCTCCAGCTTCAAGCGCGCGTAATCCTGTTCCAACTGAATTTCCCGTTTTTGTGCCTTATCCAACTCGATAAAATGCAAACGGGACTGGTTTTGCTTAAACACTACGGCAAAGGCTGAGACCGTCACCAAAACCAGCAATAAAATATTCAACTTACCCATCTCAAACTTTCAGACGGCCTGTCAACAGGACTATCTCTTACGACAGCGTTTAGACGCCATCCCCTACTCAATAACCGAAAATTCGCCGCTACTGCGCTCCGCCACACGCAAAACTGCACTGCGCGCACGCGGATTGGCTTCAGTCTCTGTCGAACCCGGTTTGATTGCTTTGCCCACAGCCTTCAAAGGCGGCTGAGGCAAATCCGCTTCCTTAACCACTGCCCAACGGGGCAATGGCGCATGTTGCGAATATTTTTTAATAAACTGTTTCACAATTCTGTCTTCCAGCGAATGGAACGCAATGACAGCCAAGCGCCCACCCTCTTTCAGACGGCCTGCAACCTGCGGCAAAACTGCCTCTACCTCTTCGAGCTCGCGGTTAATAAAGATGCGAACTGCTTGGAAGGTGCGCGTTGCAGGGTCTTGTCCGCGCTCACGAGTACGGACGTTTTGCGCCACAAGCTGCGCCAGCTTGCGGGTTGTATCGATGGGACTCTCCTCGCGTTGCGCAACAATGGCGCGCGCAATCTGGCGACTAAACCGCTCTTCACCATAATTCTTAATTACCTCGTGTAAATCCTGTTCGGATGCGGTTGCAATCCATTCTGCCGCAGACATCCCGCGAGTCGGATCCATCCGCATATCCAACGGCGCATCAAAGCGGAAACTGAATCCGCGGCTGCCATCGTCAATTTGCGGCGACGAAATCCCCAAATCAAAAAGCGCACCGTCAATCTTATCGATGCCTAATTCATCCAAGGCCGTCTGAAATGTTTCAAAACCATTGTGTACGACACTGACACGTTTATCTTGCGCCGCCAGCTCATTTGCTACCGCAATCGCCTCGGGGTCTTTATCAAAAACAACCAAACGACCCTGCTCACCCAAACGCGACAAAATCAGCCGGGAATGCCCTCCCCTACCGAACGTACCGTCCACATAAATCCCGTCTTCACGGATTGCCAACGCGTCCACTGCCTCATGCAACAAGACAGTAACATGCTGATAATTTTCAACTTTACTCACAATTGCAAATCCGTTTGACTCAATTGGAAAGCCAATTCATCAGGATCGATATCCAAAGCCTGATTCATTTCCTCTTCCCAATGTTCGCGGCCCCACAACTCCATACGGTTTGCACGGCCAACCAAAGTAACTTCTTTTTCAAAATCCACACGTTTACGCAGATTGGCCGGAATCAAAACGCGTCCGGCGCTGTCCCACTCCAAAATCTCAGCATTGTGCAGCAGCAAATTCTGATACCGTTGCAAAGCTTCATTGCCGGCTACTTTCAACTTCAAAACCTGCTCGGCTTTTTCTTCCCAAACGGGCTCGGGGTACATTAATAATTTTTTTCGGGAATCCAGTGTGACCACAATTGCAGGCGTATAACGGCGCAGCAAAATATCGCGGAATTTGGCAGGAATCGCCAACCGCCCTTTACTGTCCATACTCAATTCATGAGCACCGCCAAACACATCACACCCCAAATTCGATTAAAATAAAACAGAGTGGGATTAAAAATCCCACCTTCCTAAAATCTTTCGTTTTCACTTCCACGGAACACTTTTTAGGAAAAAGTAACCACTTTCACCCACTATGCCCCACTAACCGACACTATAAGAAATTTTGGCAATCAGGTCAAATCCGTTTCTTATCTGAAATAAAACACTAAACACTTTAAATTCAATAGGTTATATATATAAAAAAGCATGACAAATTGATATATCAGTAGTTTCATATAGCATAAAACACTATATGTAGTATTATTTTTGTTTTTGACATACTACATATAGTGTTTTTATACCCTATTACCACCCCTCTCATAAGGGGCTATAATATACAAACAAATTCAAATTTTTTACATTATCTAACAGTCATGAAGCCTCAACTCCCCCTTCCTTCCCCTGATGCACAAGCCTCTTCAGCACACCTGACCAAGCTCATAAAAAACGAAATTGAACAACATCAAAACTGGATACCCTTCTCCCGTTTTATGGAGCTTGCCCTTTACACACCTCAATACGGCTATTACAGCGGAGGCAGCCATAAAATCGGTACGGACGGCGACTTCATTACCGCCCCTACCCTCTCCCCCCTATTCGGACAAACCCTTGCCAAACAACTTGCCGAATTACTGCCGCAAACAGCAGGCAATATCTACGAATTTGGTGCAGGCACAGGTCATCTCGCTGCCACACTCTTGCAAAACCTTTCAGACGGCCTGAATCATTACTATATTATCGAGCTATCGGCAGAGCTTGCAGAGAGACAACGTCAATATATTCTTGAACATACCTCCCCTGAAACAGCCGCTAAAGCCATCCACCTCACCACATTGCCTGAACACTTTGACGGCATCATCATCGGCAACGAAGTATTGGATGCCATGCCGGTTGAACGCTTGATTTATCAAGATGACGGGTTTCAACAAATCGGCGTCAGCCTAAAGAATGACGAGTTAATCGAAGCCATAAGACCATTAGCCCAAGCCGAACTTACGCAAACAGCTGCCTTGTACTTCCCTCCCCTTCCCTCATACACAAGCGAGCTGCATCCGGCACAATATGCCTTTATCCAAACCCTGTCCGCCAAATTGCAGCGCGGCGGCATGATATTTATTGATTACGGCTTCGATGCCGCTCAGTATTACCATCCGCAACGCAAGGAAGGCACATTTATCGGCCACTATCGCCACCATACCATCCATGATCCGTTTTTCAATATCGGTCTGACCGATTTGACTGCACACGTCAATTTCACTGATATTGCACGTGCCGGCACGGAATCAGGTTTAGACTTAATCGGCTACCTGCCCCAATCTTATTTCCTGCTCAATCTCGGCATCACCGATTTGCTGGCACAAATCGGCAGCTCGGATTCGGTTGAATATATCCAAGCCGCAGCAGCAGTACAGAAACTGATACATCAGCACGAAATGGGCGAACTTTTTAAAGTGATCGCTTTTGGCAAAGACATCGATATCGATTGGACAGGCTTCAGCCACGGCGATATTTGCCATAAGCTATAGCCTGACAACCTACTTTTTATTTTTTAAAAACAATAAGAAATAAAAAAAATCAAAATTAGCGCTTGCCAAATATTCAAAAAAAACTATAATAGCGACTTCACGAAACGGCGAATTAGCTCAGTCGGTTAGAGCAGAGGAATCATAATCCTTGTGTCCGGGGTTCGAGTCCCTGATTCGCCACCAAATTTCGGGGGTATAGCTCAGTTGGTAGAGCGCTTGCATGGCATGCAAGAGGTCAGCGGTTCGATCCCGCTTACCTCCACCACTAAACAAAAAAGCTCTTGTTAAATGCAAGAGCTTTTTTGTTTAGCTTGATTAATAACTGATTGCTCATTAATTTTGCCACTTCAATACCCAATCAATACAATACCTAATCAATAAAGGCCGTCTGAAACATTTCAGACGGCCTTCTATCTTTTAATTACTTCACAAGCTTCAATACTTTTTTCGGTTTTTCTTCCGCAGATTCAGCTTTTTTATCTTCAGCTACCGCAACCTCGGCAGAAGCAGGCTGATATGGTTCTACCTCAAAACCCATACCCTCTCCACTTTCGCGGCCAAATATACTGACAATATGACCGACCGGAATCCAAATTTCGTGCGCTACGCCGGAAAAACGCGCAGAAAAATTGACCCATTCGTTGTCGATATTCAAGTTATGACTGGCGGTAGGACCAATATTTAAAACAATTTCATTGTCGCGCACATACTGCATCGGCACACGGGTATGTTCATTTACCCAAGCTACGATGTGCGGTGTTTGGTTATTATCCAAACACCATTCATACAAAGCACGCAACAAATACGGTTTGGTTGAAGTTGCCATAGATCCGTCCTTTAGCGGCGCATGGCTTTTTCAGCCGGCGTCAATGCTTCAATAAAGGCTTCACGTTGGAAAATCCGCTCGGCGTATTTCAGCAAAGGCGCAGCAGATTTACCCAGTTTGATGTCGTAATAGTCCAAACGCCACAACAGTGGAGATAAGGCAACATCAATCATGGAGAAGTCATCGCCCAAGATGTATTTGTTTTTAGTAAAAGACGGTGCCAACAGTGTCAAACCATTGCCAATGGCTTCACGCGCTTTAGCTTGTTCTTTATTGGTAGATTCAGGGTTTTCCAACACTTGCACCAAGCTGAACAATTCTTTTTCCATGCGGTACAGCACCAAACGGCCGCGACCGCGCATAACAGGATCACCCGGCATCAACTGAGGATGAGGGAAACGCTCATCAATGTATTCGTTGATGATGTTTGATTCGTGCAAAATCAAATCACGCTCAACCAGAACCGGTACTTGGTTATACGGATTCATCAAAGCCAAGTCTTCAGGTTTATTGAACACGTCCACATCTTTGATTTCAAAATCCATGCCTTTTTCGTACAGCACAAAACGGCAGCGCTGGCTGAATGGACAAGTAATACCTGAATACAATGTCATCATAATCTTTTACTCCTGATAAATCTTTTCAGACGGCCTTAAGCCTTATAAAAATTCAGACAGAATTATACATAATTTCAAACACTTAATCCAGAAATTTCAACTACATTATTGTTTATATTGAGTAATTTTAAAATTTACATTATTTCCGCATAAACCAATTTCACAAACAAAAAAGGCAAACCTGAAACAGATTTGCCTTTTTGATTCAAAAGAATTAGTGAACGTCTTTCCAGAATTCTTTTTTCAGGAAGTAAGCCAATGGCAGCATTACCGCAAACAGGAATGCCAAAACCATGTAGCCGATGCGGTGGCGTTGCAACTGAGCAGGCTCACCCATGTACACCAAGTAGTTCACCAAATCGCGTACATAAGTATCGTACTCTTTTTGGATCACTTTACCGTTAGGCAGGCGACGGCTGTGCAGACCGGTAGATTCCCAATACAGCTTAGGAGTCAGGTTGCCATGCTCGTCTTTAATCATAACGGGCTGACCTTTGGCATCCAACTCAACGGCTTGAACACCTTGTTGCTCCCACAGTGGGTGAGGCATACTCGCACCGGCCAAAACAGTATTGTTCCAACCGGTCGGACGAGTTGGGTCTTTATAGAAGCCGCGCATATAGGCATACAGGTAGTCTGCACCTTTAGAACGGGCAATCAGGGTCAAATCCGGCGGAGGCGCACCCAACCATTTGGAGGCATCTTTCGGATCCATTGCCGCTACCATGACATCACCAACGTTGTCTGTTGTGAACATCAGGTTTTTCTTGATTTCATCTTCAGTCAAACCGATGTCTTTCAGACGGTTGAAGCGCATACCGCTTGCAGAGTGGCAAGACAAACAGTAGTTTGTAAAGATTTGCGCACCGTGCTGCAGGCTGACTTGGTCACGCAGGTCGATATCGACTTTTTCGTAGTGTCCGCCGCCGCTGGCGACGGCTGCACTCATAGGCACTGCCAGCAATAAGGCAGCAAACCAGTTTTTCAGAGTTTGTTTCATTTTCGCTGCCCTCATCAGATATTGGTTGCAAACAAGTAAGCACCGACAACGGTAATACCGACGTAAACAAAGAACATAATTTTTTGTTTAGTAGTGCTCATGGTTACGCGTTCAGGCGTAGCTTTTTCGCTATTAAACGCATTCAGGAATGGAATAGCTGCAAAGAAAACAGTGTAAGCCAGAACGAACGCCTTAACGATGTTATTTGGCAAGACTGCAACTAAATACAGGTTATAAATAATTAAGGCAGCATAAACAAACAGACTGATTAAATATTTAATACCACCAGCTTTTTCAGCCAACCATTTAGGGTTTGTATGCAAAGGCATACCGATGAAGAACAAGAAATAGAATGCACTGAATGCACGAGCAAAAGCTGTACGAGTATCATCTGCTACCAACGCACCCAAAATTCCCAAGCCGATAAAAGATACAACAAACAACGCCAACATTACTTTGAAAGAGTTGTTGCGGTAACGAACAGATTTTACAGGTGACTTATCCAGCCAAGGTAACAAGGCAATCAATACAACTGCTGCACCCATGCCGATTACACCCCATACCTGAGTACCTGCCATCGAAGGAATCGCACGCAAAATTGCGTAGAACGGAGTGAAGTACCATACCGGAGCAATGTGCGGAGGTGTTTTCAGCGCATTAGCTGCATCGAAGTTTGGCGCTTCCAAGAAGTAGCCGCCGCCTTCAGGTGCAAAGAACAACACAGAACAGAAGACAATCAGGAATACAACGACGCCCAAGATGTCTTTAACGGTGTAGTAAGGATGGAATGGGATACCATCGCGTGGAATACCGTTTTCGTCTTTGTTTTTCTTGATTTCAACGCCATCAGGGTTATTAGAACCCACTTCGTGCAGGGCGATGATGTGAGCCACAACCAAGCCGAGCAATACCAGAGGTACTGCGATAACGTGCAGGGCGAAGAAGCGGTTCAAAGTAACGTCGGAAACGTTGAAGTCACCGCGGATCCAAGTGGACAAATCAGGACCGATAACAGGGATGGCGGAGAACAGGTTAATAATTACCTGCGCACCCCAGAAGGACATTTGACCCCAAGGCAACAGGTAACCCATAAAGGCTTCTGCCATCAATGCCAAGAAAATCAGGGAACCAAAAATCCACACCAATTCACGAGGTTTTTTGTACGAACCGTAAATCAGACCACGGAACATGTGCAGATAAACGACGATGAAGAAGAAAGATGCGCCGGTGGAGTGCATGTAGCGGATAATCCAGCCACCGGACACGTCGCGCATGATGTACTCTACTGCGGTAAAGGCAGCAGGCAGATGGTAGGCGTTAAGGTTGCCGTCCGGTTTGTAGTTCATGGTCAGGAAAATACCGCTGACGATTTGAATTACAAGGACGAGCAGAGCCAAAGAGCCGAAGTAGTACCAGAAGTTGAAGTTCTTCGGCGCATAGTATTGAGCCAAATGCTCATTCCACATTTTAGACAGAGGGAAGCGATCGTCCATCCAGCCTAACAATGCTTTTGCTTTGCTATTGGTTTGGTTTGCCATAATTATCGTTCCTTATTTTTAGTCTTCGCCCACCAAAACAGTCGTATCGCTCAGATATTTGTAAGGCGGTACAACCAAGTTGGTCGGTGCAGGAACACCTTTGTATACTCGGCCTGCAATGTCAAATTTCGAACCGTGGCAAGGGCAGAAGAAACCGCCTTTCCAGTCTGCGCCCAAGTCGGCGGGAGCAATATCGGGACGGTAAGTTGGGGAGCAACCCAGGTGGGTACAGATACCGATAGCAACGAGGAGGTTCGGCTTGATCGAACGGGTCTCGTTTTTAGCGTATTCCGGTTGCTGATCCACTTCGGAATTAGGATCGACAACTGCGCCATCCAAACTTTTCAAGTCTTTGAGCTGTTGATCTGTGCGATTGACCAGCCAAATTGGTTTGCCCTGCCATTCGGCAGTCAGCATTTGGCCTGCTTCGATTTTGCTGACATCTACTTCGACAGCAGCACCGGCAGCCTTAGCTTTCTCCGATGGGAAGAAGCTGGCCACGAAAGGCGTAGCTACGCCTAGAGCCGCCACACCGCCTGCACCGCATGTAGCCAGTGTCAGGAAACGGCGGCGACCGTTGTTGATTTCTTGATTATCCATTATTCAGTCGTCCTAAAATTTTGGGAATACCGAGCCATTAAACAGCGTAATTCTACCTAGTTTGTTGTAATACTCAAAGCATTATTTAAAATAAGGTAAAGTTTTATGATATTGCTCAATACTCAAGCAGGATTGTTTTCATCAAAGTGAACCACTTCGATACCGAATTTTTCTGCCACGGCATCGCCTAAGGCGCGGACGCCGTAACGTTCTGTCGCATGATGACCGGCACTGATAAATGCCACACCCGTTTCGTTGGCAAGATGATATTGTGCTTCGGAAATTTCACCGGTCAGATACGCATCGACACCTTCGTCTGCGGCCGTCTGAAAAAATCCCTGCGCACCTCCGCTACACCAGGCAATACGTTTGATTTCGCGTTCAAGATCGCCGATAACGGTCGGCTTGCGGCCGAATACCGCCTCGATGCGTTCAGACAACTGCGCCAGCGTTTGCGTGGTTTTCAGGCGGCCTGTATTCAACAGATTTTGCTCGCCGAATTGTTTTTCGAGCACCCAATCGAGTTTCTCGGCCAACTGCGCGTTATTGCCCAATTGCGGGTGCGCATCCAGTGGCAGATGGTAGCCCGCCATATTGATTTGGTGTTGCAGCAAGGTTTCAATGCGTGCTTTTTTCCAACCGGTAATCGTGACAGGCTCGCTTTTCCAAAACATGCCGTGGTGAACCAAAAGCAGATCCGCTCCCTGCGCTACGGCAAAATCGATTGCTGCTTTGCTGGCGGTAACCGAAGTGGCGATTTTAGCAATTTCTTCTTTGCCTTCGACCTGCAGACCGTTGGGCGCATAGTCCTTAAACAGCCCGACCTGCAATGTCTCATCGCACCAAGCCAGAATTTCACGGCGTAAAGCCATATTCCGCTCCTTATATCTATCTTCAAAAACAGCTTCGCATTCTAACCGCAAAATCTGTTTATGCCTCAAATTCTTACATTCCGATTTCAGCAATCATTCCCAACATTAATCATTTGCACATCATCATGAATTATTTTAATATATCCCACCTTACCCACAGGCCGTCTGAAAACACATGGACTCTATTATCGAATTGCGTCATCTCAAAACCTTGCTGGCTTTAGAAGAAACCGGCAGCGTTTCCCTTGCCGCCAAACGGGTTTTCCTGACCCAATCTGCCCTGTCGCACCAAATCCGCGCCTTGGAAAATTATTACGAAACGCCGTTGTTTGAACGCAAATCCACACCTTTGCGCTTCACTCCGGCCGGTATGCGCCTATTGCAACTGGCGCGCGAATTGTTGCCGCAGGTTGCCGCCGCCGAACGTGATCTGGTACGGATTATCGAAGGCGAAGCGGGCGAACTCAGGCTTGCCGTCGAATGCCATACCTGCTTTGACTGGCTGATGCCTGCCATGGGTGAGTTCCGCCCCTTATGGCCGCAAGTTGAATTGGACATCGTTTCCGGTTTCCAAGCCGATCCGGTCGGACTGTTGCTGCAACACCGCGCCGACCTCGCCATTGTTTCCGAAGCCGAGCCGCTCAACGGCATCAGCTACCGCCCCCTGTTTGCCTATGAAATGGTCGGCATCTGCGCAGAAGACCACCCGCTTGCTGACAAAGACATTTGGGAAGCGGAAGACTTTATCGACGAAACCCTGATTACTTATCCCGTCCCCGACGAAATGCTGGATTTGCCCAAAAAAGTGCTGCTGCCCAAAGGCATTAATCCGCCGCGCCGCCACAGCGAGCTGACTATCGCCATTATTCAATTAGTTGCCAGCAAACGCGGCATCGCCGCCCTGCCCTATTGGACAGTCATGCCGTATTTGGAAAAAGGCTACGTCGTCCACCGCAAAATCACTTCAGACGGCCTACAAAGCAAACTTTATGCCGCCATTCGTACGGAAGACGCCAACAAAGGCTATCTGGACAACTTCTGCCAAATCACGCATGACCGCTGTTTTGCCGACTTGCCGGGCTTGAGCGAATTGGAAATGTAAACTTGAAACAATCAAAAGGCCGTCTGAACAATTTTCAGACGGCCTTTTTTAATATACACAAAAATTTCACTGCTTCTATTCGGACTCATCCGAGTTCAAACACGCCGACAAATCGATTTCAGACGGCCATGTTTTATCAGGCGCAACCCGAATATCGAAATGCTCGCCGCGATAGTCGAAAACCAAACGCCAAGCGTGCAAAAACAGATGTTCCGCCTCATCGCCGCCATACAGCGTATCGCCCAAAATCGGACTGCCTATGCTTTTCATGGCCACGCGCAGCTGATGGGTTTTGCCGGTAAACGGTTGCAACACAAACAGCCGCAAACCGGGCTTCAGGCTTTGGCTGCTGAAACGGGTAACGGCAAAATTATCCTCATCACGCGTCAGCTTCCATGTACCGCGCCGCGAACGCGCCATACTGCCTTTCACCCAACCCTGCTTTTTCGCCGGCTTGTGCGTACCGAGTGCCAAATAAGTTTTACGCATGGTTTTCTCGGCAAATTGCGCCGACAAAGCCGTCGCGCTGTCGCGGTTGAGCGCAAACAGCAACAGGCCGCTGGTGGCTTTGTCCAAACGGTGAACCAGCCACACGCGCTCAACGCCGAGCTGTTGCGCCAGCGAAGCAGTCAGGCAAACATTCCCTTCCGATTCGCTGTGCACCGATACGCCGCAAGGCTTATTGATGACCACAAAATCTTTGTGTTCAAAAACAATGTCCCACATTTCAGACGGCCTTCAACACAATACTGTCGCCAAGCAGGGTCAAAATACCCAGCAGGCAGAACAAGATACATGCGGCAATACGCACTGCTTTGGCCGGAATTTTACGCATCAGCATTTCGCCCAAATACACGGCAGGCACAGAAGCAATCATCAAACCGGCAATACTGCCGACCACGACCAGCAGGATAGATTGGTATTTTGCCGCCAAAAGAACCGTCGCAATTTGCGTTTTATCGCCGATTTCAGCCAAGAAAAACAGGACGACCGTCGCCGTAAATGCGCCGTATTTCAGCCACTTGCCGTCAGGGTCTTCGTCTTTATCCGGCAACAGCAGCCATAATCCAACCGCAATAAAACTGCCGCCGACCACCCATTTCATGACTTCGGGCGAAATAGCGGATGCCAGCCAGACACCGAGTGCGGCTGAAACAAGATGGTTCAACAGGGTTGCAATAAAAATACCGGCAACAATCGCGTTTTTGTGGGCAAAACGTGCAGCCAAAAAGAGCGCGAGCAATTGCGTCTTATCGCCAATTTCGGCAATGGCAACGCCCAGCGTCGAGGAGAAAAAAGCTTCCATGATTTAAGATACTCAACCGAAAAGCGGGCAAACAAAAAGCGCTGTGCATACCGCCCGCAAGGGTATGGACAACGCTTACGTCTTGCCTGTCTTCCGATAAAGCAGAGAAGATACCGCTGCCACGGCCGCACAAGCCGATTATGTTGACAACGGTTTCGGCATTGCGCCGAATGGCTACTCCCGTAAGAGTGAAGCGCGGATTTTACGGCAAACAAAAGTTTGAAGCAAGAAAAACAAAAGGCCGTCTGAAACCTGATTCAAGTAGGTTTCAGACGGCCTTTTTCACAACGATTAATTATCGGAGAACAAATCGCCTACTTTTTCCCAAAACGATTTTTTGCGCGGAGTTTGGCTGAGGTCGAGGCCGGAGGAGATTTTTTCAAATTCTTCCAGCAACTCTTTCTGACGGTCGGTCAGGTTGACCGGTGTTTCAACCAAAATGTGGCAGTACAAATCGCCGGTCGAGCTGGAACGCAGAGACTTGATACCTTTGCCTTTCACGCGCATACGGCGGCCGGTTTGCGTTTCTTTCGGAATGTGCAGTTTGACTTTGCCATCCAAAGTCGGCACTTCGACTTCGCCGCCCAATGCTGCAATGGCAAAGCTGATCGGCAACTCGCAATGCAAGTCCAAGCCGTTGCGCTCGAAGATTTTGTGCTGTCTCACGCGGACATTGACGTACAAATCGCCTGCCGGCGCGCCGTGTTGACCCGGCTCGCCCTCGCCGCTCAAGCGGATGCGTTGACCGTCGTCGATGCCTGCCGGAATGTTGACTTCAACCGTTTTACTGGTCTTGGTGCGGCCTTCGCCACGACATTTGACGCAAGGATCTTTGATTTCTTTGCCTGTACCGTGACAAGTCGGACAAGTCTGCTGCATTTGGAAAATGGCTTGGCGGACGTGCACCGTACCTGAGCCGTGACAGGTCGAACAAGTCGATGCGGATGTGCCCGGTTTGGCACCTGAGCCGTGGCAGACATCACATTCTTCGTAAGTCGGGATGTTGATGCGTTTTTTCACGCCTTTGGCGGCTTCTTCAAGCGAAATCTCTATGCCGACCTGCAAGTCGGCGCCGCTGTAATCCGGCTGACGGCCGCCAGCGCTGCCGCCACCGCCGAACATTTGGCTGAAAATATCGGAAAAATCGAAGCCTTGTGCACCACCGAATCCGCCTTGGCCGCCGAAACCGCCAAAGCCACCGAATCCGCCCGCACCTGTGCCCTGTTCGAACGCAGCATGGCCGTATTGGTCGTACATGGTACGTTTTTCCTTGTCAGACAAGGTGTCGTAAGCTTTTTGGACTTCTTTAAATTTTTCTTCCGCTTCTTTATTGTCAGGATTGCGGTCGGGATGATATTTCATTGCCAGCTTGCGGTAGGCTTTTTTGATTTCATCGTCGCTAGCGCTGCGGGCAACACCAAGTGTTTCGTAAAAATCTTTATTGCTCATAATTTTGATAGTGTTAAGAATGAATTCAAACTGGGTGGGATATGTGGGCGAGTATCAAAAACTCAAGTCAGTATTTTCAAGGCCGTCTGAAATTGTGCTTTTCCGACATCCAAACATTCAGACGGCCTTTGTCAAACCGACAGGCCCGACAACCTGCTATAATCCCATCTTTATTTTTTCCAACGTTTTCAAGCGAAAAACAGAATGACCATGCAAGAACATTACCAACCCGCCGCCATCGAGCCTGCGGCGCAGAAAAAATGGGACGACGAGCGTATTTTCAACGTCTCCGAAGACGCTTCCAAACCCAAATACTACTGCCTGTCCATGTTCCCCTACCCCAGCGGCAAGCTGCACATGGGGCATGTACGCAACTACACCATCGGCGACGTATTGAGCCGCTTCAAACGCTTAAACGGCTTCAACGTCATGCAGCCTATGGGTTGGGACGCGTTCGGCATGCCGGCGGAAAATGCGGCGATGAAAAACAACGTCGCCCCCGCCGCATGGACCTACGACAACATCGAATACATGAAAACCCAGCTCAAAAGCCTGGGTTTTGCGATTGACTGGGAGCGCGAAGTCGCCACCTGCAAACCCGAATACTACCGCTGGGAACAATGGCTGTTTACCAAGCTGTTTGAAAAAGGCATCGTCTATCGCAAAAACGGCACGGTAAACTGGGACCCGGTCGACCAAACCGTCCTTGCCAACGAGCAAGTCATCGACGGACGCGGCTGGCGTTCGGGCGCGTTGATCGAAAAACGCGAAATCCCGATGTATTACTTCAAAATCACGGATTACGCCGAAGAGCTGCTCAACGATTTGGACAAGCTGGAACACTGGCCGGAACAAGTTAAAACCATGCAGCGTAACTGGATCGGCAAATCACGCGGTATGACCGTGCGCTTCGCCGTTTCAGACGACAGCAAACAAGGCTTGGAAGGCGATTACGCGAAATTCCTGCAAGTTTATACCACCCGCCCCGACACGCTGATGGGTGCGACTTATGTTGCCGTTGCCGCCGAGCATCCGCTGGCAACCGCCGCAGCCGCCAACAAACCCGAATTGCAGGCATTTATCGCCGAATGCAAAGCCGGCTCGGTTGCCGAAGCCGACATGGCGACGATGGAGAAAAAAGGCGTGCCGACCGGCCGCTACGTCGTCAACCCGCTTAACGGCGACAAGCTGGAAGTGTGGATTGCCAACTATGTATTGTGGGGCTACGGCGACGGCGCAGTGATGGCGGTTCCGGCGCACGACGAACGCGATTTCGAGTTCGCCACCAAATACAATCTGCCGAAAAAACAAGTGATTGCCGTCGGCGACAACACATTCGACGCAAACCAATGGCAAGAATGGTACGGCGACAAAGAAAACGGCGTATTGGTCAACAGTGGCGACTTGGACGGCATGAATTTTCAGACGGCCTTCGACGCCATCGCCGCCAAACTGCAAAGCCAAGACGCAGGTGAACCGAAAACCCAATACCGCCTGCGCGACTGGGGTATTTCGCGCCAACGCTACTGGGGCTGCCCGATTCCCATCGTCCATTGCGAAAAATGCGGCGACGTCCCCGTCCCCGCAGACCAACTGCCGGTCGTTTTGCCTGAAAACGTCGTACCCGACGGCATGGGTTCGCCGCTGGCAAAAATGCCCGAGTTTTACGAAACCACCTGCCCATGTTGCGGCGGTGCGGCAAAACGCGAAACCGACACCATGGACACCTTCATGGAATCAAGCTGGTACTTCTTCCGCTACATGTCGCCCAAGTTCGTAGAAGGCATGGTATCGGCAGAAGCCGCAAAATACTGGGGTTCGGTCGACCAATACATCGGCGGTATCGAACACGCGATTCTGCACCTCTTGTACGCGCGTTTCTTCACCAAACTGATGCGCGACGAAGGTCTGGTCAATGTTGACGAACCGTTTGAACGCCTACTGACTCAAGGCATGGTCGTCTGCGAAACCTACTACCGTGAAAACGACAAAGGCGGCAAAGACTGGATCAACCCTGCCGATGTCGAGCTGACTTTCGACGACAAAGGCCGCCCCGTTTCCGCTGTTCTGAAAGCCGACGGACTGCCCGTCGTCATCAGCGGCACGGAAAAAATGTCCAAGTCCAAAAACAACGGCGTCGATCCGCAAGAACTGATTAACGCCTACGGCGCGGACACCGCCCGCCTGTTCATGATGTTCGCCGCACCGCCCGAACAGTCCCTCGAATGGAGCGACAGCGGCGTCGAAGGCGCACACCGCTTCCTACGTCGTCTGTGGCGTACCGTTTACGAATACCTGAAACAAGGCGAAGCAGTCAAAGCGTTCGCAGGCAGCCAAGACGGTTTGTCTAAAGAACTCAAAGACCTGCGCCACAAACTGCATTCCACTATCGCCAAAGTCAGCGACGACTACGACCGCCGCCAGCAGTTCAACACCGCCATCGCCGCCGTGATGGAACTGCTCAACCAATACGACAAAACCGACACCGGCAGCGAACAAGGCCGCGCCGTCGCACAAGAAGTATTGGAAGCCGCCGTACGCCTGCTGTGGCCGATTGTTCCACACATCTGCGAAACCCTGTGGAGCGAATTGAACGGCGTGAAACTGTGGGAAGCAGGCTGGCCGACAGTCGACGAAGCCGCCTTGGTCAAATCCGAAATCGAAGTGATGGTTCAAGTCAACGGCAAACTGCGCGGCAAAATCACCGTCGCCGCCGACGCATCCAAAGCCGACCTCGAAGCCGCCGCCCTTGCCAACGAAGGCGCAGTGAAATTCATGGAAGGCAAGCCTGCGAAGAAAATCATCGTCGTTCCCGGACGCTTGGTAAATATCGTCGTCTAAACCGATTTTAAGGTTTAGCCATACGGATAAAGGCCGTCTGAAACTTGGTTTTCAGACGGCCTTTTATTTTGGCTTTCAAGCCCAATCGTTATTTCATTTAAACGTAAGGTTTTCAATTAAATCAAAATCATAAAGATATTTTTTGAACCATCGTATTCAAATGAAAACCTTAGCTTTGATAAAGACAAGGTTTAGCCGGATAAAGAAAGGCCGTCTGAAACCCTGTATTCAGGTTTCAGACGGCCTTTTTAACTGCCCGATTTTATTCGCCGTAATAGGCTTTGGTCAGGATTTCTTCCATATCGGCCACCATGGCGAGGCGTGGGTTGGCCGGGGTGCATTGGTCTTCAAAAGACATCATGGCCAGCTCTTTTCTGCCGTCGAGGAAGGTTTTCTCATCGATGCCCTGCTCTTTAAACGACATTTTGATGCCGACGTTGACTGCCAGCTCATGGCAGGCGCGGGCGAAGGATTCGACGCCCTCTGCTGGTGTGCTGCATGGCAGGCCTAAAGTACGGGCGATTTCCTGATATTTCAGGTCGGCTTTGTAGTAGTTGTACTTCGGCCAAGTGGCGGTTTTCTGCGGACGCGTGCCGTTGTAGCGGATGACGTGCGGCAGCAGGATAGCGTTGGCACGACCGTGTGGAACGTGATATTTGCCGCCGATTTTGTGTGCCATCGAGTGGTTGATGCCCAAGAACGCATTGGCAAACGCCATGCCTGCGATGGTGGAGGCATTGTGCATATGCTCACGCGCTTCAGGATCAGCCGCACCGTGTTTGTAGGAGCGTTCGAGGTATTGGAACACGAGCTTAATGGCTTGCAGGGCGAGGCCGTCTGTAAAGTCGTTCGCCAGTACGGAAACATATGCTTCTACGGCGTGGGTCAATACGTCCAAACCGGTATCGGCGGTTACGCCGGCGGGAACGGTCATGGTAAACGCAGGGTCGACAATCGAAATGGTCGGTGTCAGCGAGTAGTCGGCAATCGGATATTTTTTGTCGCCGTCGCTGATGACGGTAAACGGCGTGACTTCGGAGCCGGTGCCCGATGTGGTAGGGATGCCGATGAATTTGGCTTTGCGGCCCAATTCAGGGAAGCGGAAGGCGCGTTTGCGGATGTCCATGAATTTTTGCACCAAATCTTCAAAATCGACTTGGGGTTGTTCGTAGAAGAGCCACATGGCTTTGGCCGCGTCCATTGGCGAACCGCCACCCAGCGCGATGATGGTGTCCGGCTGGAAGCTGCGCATCAAATCCGTGCCTTTATAGACGGTTTGGACGCTCGGATCGGCTTCGACATCGGTAAACAGCTGGATGGTCACTTTGTTTTTGCGTTGATGCAGTTGGTTGGTGATTTTATCGACAAAGCCCAGATCGACCATCGAACGGTCAGTCACAATCATGACTTTTTCACAGTCTTTCATGTCTTGCAGATATTGGATGGAATCGCGTTCAAAATAGATTTTGGCGGGCACTTTGAACCATTGCATGTTGTTTCTCCGACGGCCTACTTTTTTGATGTTTAACAGATTGACCGCACTGACGTTGCCGCCGACGGCGTTTTTACCGTAAGAGCCGCAACCGAGGGTCAGAGAAGGCAGGAAGGCGTTGTACACGTCGCCGATGCCGCCGAAGGTGGAAGGCGAATTCCAAATCACGCGCAGGGCTTTGACGCGTGAGCCGAACGTTTTGACCAATTCTTCGTCGGCGGTATGGATGGCGGCGGAATGTCCCAAGCCGTCAAAGGCAACCATTTCTTCGGCAAACTTCAAACCTTGTTCGGTCGAATCCGCCTTAATCATGGCCAAAACAGGCGAAAGTTTTTCGCGGGTCAGCGGCTCATTCGGGCCGACTTCGCGGCATTCGGCGATGATGATGTTGGTTTTTTCAGGTACTTTAAACCCAGCCTGCTCGGCAATCCATGCCGCCGGTTTGCCCACTACCGCAGAATTGAGTTTCGCACCGCCGCAGCTGGCGCAATTCGCCGTTACGCCGAAGATAAACTCTTCGAGCATGGCTTTTTCTTTTTTGTTGGCAAAGTACACGCCGTAAGATTTGAATTCTTCGGCCAACTCTTTGTAAATCTCTTTATCGGCAATCACCGCTTGCTCGCTGGCGCACACCATGCCGTTGTCAAAAGATTTCGACATCACAATATCGTGTGCCACCTGTTTGATGTCCGCCGTTTTTTCAACATAAGCAGGTACGTTGCCCGCCCCGACGCCGAGCGCAGGTTTGCCACAAGAATACGCGGCTTCCACCATCGCATTGCCGCCGGTCGCCAAAATCGTTGCCACGCCCGGATGCTTCATCAGCGCGGAAGTGCCTTCCATAGACGGCTTTTCAATCCACTGGATACAGTTTTCCGGCGCACCGGCCGCAATCGCCGCATCGCGCACAATACGCGCTGCATGGGCGGAACACTGCTGGGCGGACGGGTGGAACGAGAAAATAATCGGATTGCGGGTTTTCAGCGCAATGAGGGATTTGAAAATGGTGGTGGAAGTCGGATTGGTTGTCGGCACAATACCGCAAACCACGCCGACCGGATCGGCAATTTCAGTAATACCGGTTACATCGTTTTCGCTGATGACGCCCACGGTTTTCAAATCACGCAGGCGGCGCACAACGTTTTCGCAGGCAAACAGGTTTTTCGTCGCCTTATCCTCGAACACGCCGCGTCCTGTTTCTTCCACCGCGTGCATGGCGAGTACACCATGTTTGTCCAGCGCGGCAATGGAGGCTTTGGCAACAATAAAGTCAATCTGCTCCTGATCCAACTTAAGAAACTCGTCCAATGCCCGTAAACCCTTGTCAACCAGGCTGTTTACCTCGGCTACGGCTGGGCTGACGACGTTGTCGGCTGATGCGTTCATGGTGTATCTCCTTAATAAAAGGTGGCAATAAGATCAATAAATTTTCACTACGATAACTATAGGTAATTTAGTTACATTTTGCTTTGACCTACATCACAAACCATGATTGAACTTTTCAGACGGCCATTTTATCGTTTATTCATTTTAATTCTTTGACGTATAATATTTTTATCTACACAAAAACAAAGACGGTTATTCTTCGTCGCTTTCCTCGATAATTAAGATAAAAACAGAAAATCTATGTATTAAAATTACAAACATAAATGAAAAAGGCCGTCTGAAAATATTTTTCAGACGGCCTTTTTTGCTTTGCCGTTTATTGGCTAATGTCTTCCAGCGTACGGCCTTTGGTTTCTTCACCCAATACCAAGATTACCGCCACAATCAGCAGCATAACCAGCGCAAACATCATAAAGATATTGCCGAAGCCGCCGCTGTTGCCAACCATCGCCGCCACCACCATGGGCGCGAGTATGCCGCCGACGCGGCCGATGGCGCCTGCCCAGCCGGATGCGAAGGCACGGAAGCGCAAAGGGTAGAGTTCGGGGGTGTAGGTGTACAAAACGCCCCATGCGCCCAAGTTGAAGAAGGACATCAGGCTGCCCCAGATCATGACTTCGGCCGCAGTTGTGCTTTGCCCGAAAAACCATGCGCACACGGCGCACGCAGCCAAAAAGCCTGCCAGCGTTGCTTTGCGGCCGATTCTCTCCACCAAAGCCGCGGCAGCTATATAGCCGGGCAGTTGCGCAACAATCATCACCAACACATATTCAAAGGTTTTGACCACGGTATTGCCCTGCTCAACCAGCAGTTTAGGCAACCAAGTAAAAATGCCGTAATACGAAAACACGATGCCGAACCAAACCAGCCACAGCATCAGCGTACGCCGTGCAAACGGATGTTGCCAAAGTTGGATGAAGCGGATGCGTTCGCGCGGGGCGGCCGGTGCGGCAACGGCTTCTGTCGGCGGCGTTATGCCCGATTGAATTTCCAACGCGGATACCAAATGGTGCGCTTCGTTGGTTTTGCCGCGGGAAAGCAGGTAAGGCACGGATTCGGGAACAAATTTCAACACCAACGGCACATAAAACAGGGGCAAGGCGCCAAATAAAAACGCGCTGTGCCAGCCGGTTTGCGGAATAAAGAAATAAGACACCAGCGCGGCTGAGAGCCAGCCCAAACCCCAAAAGCTTTCCAGCAACACAATAAAACGGCCGCGTACTTTCGGCGGCGCATATTCGCTGACCAGCGACACGGCGACGGGCAGTTGGCCGCCCAAGCCGACGCCGACAAAAAAGCGGCACACCAGCAAAACCGTCAAATCAGGCGCAAGCGCACACAAACCTGTGGCAATGCTGTACACCACCATCGTGCCGGCAAAAACGGTTTTCCGTCCGAACCTATCCGCCAGCCAGCCGCTGAATACCGCACCCAAGGCCATGCCGACAAAAGCAATGCTGACAATCCAACCCAACTGCGCTGGAGCCAGCGCCCAATCTTTGCCCAAAGCCGGCAATACAAACGACACCAAGCCTGTATCCATGGCATCAAACAACCAACCTATGCCGACCAAGACCAGAAGTTTGTAATGAAAGTGGGAAGGCGGCAGATTGTGCAGCCGCGTCAGAATATCCATAGTTTCTTTCCTTTGTTTGTATGATTGAATTGGGTTTTAGCAATAAATGCTTTAATTTCAGTGACAAACCTGAAACCGAGACATTGTGTCGATTTTAACATTGGTACCATATGCAAAGAATAGGAAGCACGTGTTTTTTAGATATTTTTATCGCCAGAACCGTACGCCCTATTAAAACTCTGAATAAGGGTTCACGGCAGGCCGTCTGAAACCGATGGTCTGTTTTTCAGAAGGCCTGCCGTTTTTTGCAAAGGCTTCATGCTTGGGTTATGATGTTTATTTGTAATATGTAAACAGATGATTGCCTGTTTTTACATAACAGGCCGTCTGAAACAACGGAGAACGATATGAATGCGGTTGTAATTGCGGTCATCATCATGCTTGTGCTGTCTTTATCGCGCGTGCATGTGGTACTCAGCTTGGCTGTCGGCGCGTTTGTCGGCGGCTTGGTGGCCGGTATGCCTTTGGAGAATGTAACCAACGCGGCCGGCGATGTGGTGCAGCAAGGGATTATTCCTGTTTTTAACGAAGGTCTGAAAGGCGGGGCGCAAATCGCGCTGTCTTATGCCATGCTCGGCGCGTTTGCCATGGCCATCACGCATTCCGGTCTGCCGCAACAGCTCGCCGGCGTGATTATCCGCAAACTCAACGGCGGCGAAGGCAATGCGAAAGGCGAAGGCGCGGTCAAATGGCTGCTGCTGGCGATTATTTTGTGCATGGGTGTGATGAGCCAAAACGTTGTGCCGATTCATATTGCGTTTATCCCGATGATTATTCCGCCGCTGCTGTTGGTGTTCAACCGTTTGAAACTCGACCGCCGCTTGGTGGCCTGCGTAATTACGTTTGGCTTGGTAACGACTTATATGTTCCTGCCTTACGGTTTCGGCGCCATC
Source organism: Neisseria sp. HMSC070H10 (assembly GCF_001837635.1). Taxonomy (NCBI): domain Bacteria; kingdom Pseudomonadati; phylum Pseudomonadota; class Betaproteobacteria; order Neisseriales; family Neisseriaceae; genus Neisseria; species Neisseria sp. HMSC070H10. Next base: position 105,049 of record NZ_KV833364.1, on the reverse strand, counting down.
TTCTTGAATGACATCATGTTGGGCAATATCCGCTCGGCAGGCATGGACACCAGCGGCATCAATGTAATGCACGCAATGGCGATTCCGGCTTTGGGCATGGTTTCCGGTTTACTGCTGGCCTTTTTGCACTATCGCAAACCGCGCATTTATCAAAACAATACCACTGACACGGAAGACAACCGTGCAGCAGTGCAACAACAAGAGCCTTCAACCTATCGCAGCTTGGTGGCGGCCGTGGCGATTGCCGTGTGTTTTGCCATTCAGCTTTTGTATGATGGTTCGCTAGTATTGGGCGCTATGTTGGGCTTTGCCGTGTTTATGATGCTGGGCGTGATGAACCGCTCCGCCGCCAGCGATGTGTTCGGCGAAGGCATCAAAATGATGGCGATGGTTGGCTTTATTATGATCGCGGCACAAGGTTTCGCCGCCGTCATGAACGCGACCGGCGAGATCCAGCCTTTGGTAGAACACAGCATGGCTTTGTTCGGCGGCAATAAAGGCATGGCCGCATTGACCATGTTATTCGTCGGCTTGCTGGTAACCATGGGCATCGGCTCGTCTTTCTCCACTTTGCCGATTATTACCGCGATTTATGTGCCTTTGTGCATTAGCTTGGGCTTCTCACCTATGGCGACCGTCGCCATCGTCGGCACAGCCGGTGCGCTGGGCGATGCGGGTTCCCCCGCTTCCGACTCAACGCTCGGCCCGACCATGGGTTTGAATGCCGACGGTCAACACGACCACATCCGCGATTCGGTTATCCCGACTTTTATCCACTACAATATCCCGCTGATGGCTGCCGGCTGGATTGCCGCGATGGTGCTGTAATTATGAGCGATATTCAGGAATTGGAACACCGCGTCACGGAGCTGGAAATTCAGACGGCCTTGCAGGAAGATTCAATCGGCAGTCTGAACGACACCATCGCCAAGATGCAACAGGCTTTGGATTTGCAACAAGGCCAGCTACGGCTTCTGTATCAACGGATGCAGGACAAAGGCGCAAACGGCGAACGCGAACCGTACAGCCTACGCGACGAGATTCCGCCGCATTATTGATTAGCTAAAAAAGGGCGTGTTTGATACATGCCCTTTTCTTTCATAACAAAGGCCGTCTGAAAGTCAATCAAGCTTTCAGACGGCCTTTTAAACAATCAAACCTTACAAACAAGCCAATTCGTTGGCCATTTGCTGCTCGACGGTTTCACGTTGGCGGATAAGTTTACATTCGCTGCCGTCAACCAATACTTCCGCCGCACGGTTGCGCGTGTTGTAGTTGCTCGCCATGCTTGAGCCATACGCACCGGCGCTGCGGATAAGCAGCAAATCCCCTTCTTCGCAGGCGATGGTGCGGTCTTTGCCGAGGAAGTCGCCGGTTTCGCAAATCGGGCCGACGATATTGGCCGTCAGAGGCTCAATGTCTTTGGTTTCGACCGCTTCGATGTGATGATAGGCATCATAAAGCGCCGGACGCATCAAATCGTTCATCGCCGCATCGACCATCACAAAGTTTTTCTCTTCGCCATGTTTGACAAATTCAACGCGCGTCAACAACGCACCTGCATTGCCGACCAAACTGCGGCCTGGCTCGAGAACCAATTTCAGATGGCGTGTACCCATCAGTTTTTGAACGGCTTGAGCATACGCGCCCAAATCAGGCACATTTTCGTCTTGATAAACAATGCCGACACCGCCGCCCAAGTCCAAGTGTTCCAACACAATGCCTTCGTCTGCCAGTTGGTCAACCAAGGCCAAAATACGTTCGCAGGCTTCGACAAGCGGGCTGAGGTCGGTCAGTTGCGAGCCGATATGGCAGTCGATACCGACGATTTTCAAATGGCTTTGTCGGGAAGCATGACGATAGGCCTCAAGCGCATCGGCATAGGCAATACCAAATTTGTTTGCTTTCAGGCCGGTGGAGATATAAGGATGGGTTTTGGCATCGACATCAGGATTGACGCGCAGGGAAACCGGAGCGACTTTACCCAAGCGCGCGGCAACTTTCTGAATACGGTCGATTTCGGGAATGCTTTCCATATTGAAGCATTTCACGCCTGCATTCAGCGCAAATTCAATTTCTGCCTCACTCTTGCCCACACCAGAAAAAATCGTTTTCGCCGCATCGCCGCCGGCCGCCAAAACACGCGCCAACTCGCCGCCGGACACAATGTCAAAACCGCTCCCCAAAGAAGCAAAGTGTTTGATGATGCTCAGGTTGCCATTCGCTTTAACCGCGTAGCAGACAAGCGGATTTAAAGCGGAAAACGCGGTTTGGTAGTTTTCAAATGCCTCGGTCAGCACAGATTTGCTGTACACATAAAGCGGCGTACCAAACTCTTCAGCAAGGTGTGTATAAGGTAGTTGTTCGCAGAATAAGGTCATGTTTGTGAAATCTTTTTTTAATCGTTGGTTTGAGTGGTCGGCTCTTTAGCCGTATCGAATTTCAAGCCGGTCTGAATCACGCCGAAGCGCGCCTTGTCGCCTTCTTTGGGCAGATAGAGGTCGCCTTTGTAGCCGCAGGCAGAAAGCAGCAGAACCGTTGCCGCTGCAAAAAATACGCCGTATTTCATCAGTAAAACTTTCTTCATCATTACGAATGTGGCAAGATTCGGTATCTTAAACAAAAACCACACAAAAAGCCATGATGACCGAAAGCGAATTCATCCGCATGAGCGAAGAATTGTTTGAACACATTGAAGACCAAATCGATGAAAACGGCTGGGATTTCGACTGCCAGTTTGCCGGAAACGTACTGACTATCGAAGCCGAAGACGGTACGCAAATCATCGTCAACCGCCACACGCCCAACCAAGAATTGTGGATTGCTGCCAAAAGCGGCGGCTACCATTTCGCCGAGCAAAACGGCAAATGGCTGGCAACGCGCGACAGCCGCGATTTCTACGACGTTTTAAACGAAGCACTGAGCGCGGCTTCGGGCGAAGCAGTTGAGATTGCGGAATTGTGATTCAGTCTTCAAATATCCCTAGCTAAAAATCTATTTACCTCAAAGGACACCCAAATGCCCCTACTAGACAGTTTCAAAGTCGACCACACCCGTATGCACGCCCCTGCCGTACGCGTGGCAAAAACCATGACCACGCCCAAAGGCGACACCATTACCGTGTTTGACCTGCGTTTCTGCATTCCCAACAAAGAAATCCTGCCTGAAAAAGGCATTCACACGCTGGAGCATCTGTTCGCAGGCTTTATGCGCGACCACTTAAACGGCAACGGTGTCGAAATCATCGACATTTCCCCGATGGGCTGTCGTACCGGTTTCTACATGAGCCTCATCGGTACGCCCGATGAGCAAAAAGTGGCCGATGCATGGCTCGCTTCAATGCAGGATGTTTTGACCGTTCAAGACCAAAGCAAAATCCCCGAACTGAACGAATACCAATGCGGTACTTACCTGATGCACTCGCTTGCCGAAGCACACGAAATCGCCCAAAACGTTTTGGCACGCAAAGTCGCCGTCAATAAAAACGAAGAGCTGACATTGGACGAAAGCCTGTTGAACGCTTAATACGCTATAACAGCAAAGGCCGTCTGAAACTCTATATAACAAGTTTCAGACGGCCTAAAACCTTTTATTCCAATTTTCAACCTTTCAGCCACAGTTTTACACCGCCTAAAAATAAGTTGGCGGATGCTGACAGTGTACATAGTATAATTACACTTTGAACAAACAACCTGATTCTATTGCCTTTATGAAACCGTTTTTCTGCAAAACCGCCATTGCCCTCAGCCTGACCCTCCCTGCCGCCGCCAACGCTGCCGAGTATGTCTGCAATGTTGAAGGCATCACCGTTTATACCTCACACCAGATCAACAATACCTGCCGCGTTACCGATTCGTACAGTCCAGTAGAAACAAATGTATTTCAAACAAACGCTGAGCAGCTAAATTTGAATTCGACTCTTACAGAGCAACAAACAGATCCGAAATTGGTTGGAACACAGAACATTTTCGATAAAACAGGAGTAACAAACCAAAAAACTACTAGATCAACGGCTGATCACTATGTTCCTGTTATAGAAACACAAACGGCAATAGCTCCTGTTGAAACCAAGCAATATCCCGTTAATACTTTCGCCATATTCAATACCACACCTGTTGTTCAAGTATACCCCTCTGCACCTATCGCTCAGGTACAAACTACCCCTCAGGAAAGTCATAGATCGGATAGCTTTTTCTCTCCTCATACTGAACAGATACCTACCCAAACTCTCACCGCCCCGAACGTGCACACTGACCAAGCTACCACCACCCAATTCCTGAATCATTCTCTAGATTTGGAGCCATTGGACAACAAGACAGCAAAAAGTACAACAGCCGAAGAACCGGCCAAAACTGAAGTTACACACACAGAACAAACTGTTTCCAAAACATCGATAAACCGCACAACCAATATTAAAAAAACAGTAACCAAACCACTTAACGCTGAAAACTCTTCTGCATCGTCCGACAAAACCAATATATTAACAGGATCTACAACCGAGATTTTCGCACTGACAGACTCGGTCAAGCCGACCGAACCCATACCAGCGGCAGCAACTCCAACGAAGCCTACCAAAACCCCATTGCCCAAAGCATATGGACCAACCACTGATGCACTCTTCAGCGATAAAGATGTCGATAACGACATCAAAATTCTGCTAAATGGTCCGATCGGTGGCGTTACCAATACTGCCGAAGCTGCTAATCCGCGTCTGAATATCCTCCTACGCAACAGCATACAGAAACGCCAGGCCAAGCAAAACAGCCAGCAAGACATCCGCCGCAAAGCACCAATTCGTACCATTCCTGCAACCATTGCTGCACCACAACCCAAACCTAAAGAAACACGTAAACAGGTATTACAAGGGGAAATTCGCAACGAACAGGCCGCCATTACCCGCCTTCAAACACAGCTGAATGCGGCCAAACAAAAAGGCGATCAAATTAAAATCCAACAACTGACCCGTACCATCAACGCCCGTAAAGCGAATATCCGCGCTATTCAAGGTGAGATGTCTCGTTGATTGATTTTTATACAAAAGGCCGTCTGAAAATATTTTCAGACGGCCTTTTTAATGGCTCACAACCTATTTACTTCAACAAACAAACTCATTCTCTAAAATCATTTTCCCCATCACGCCAAAGTACATTTCTTTACAACCTTACCCTCGTGCGCCATTACTGCTTCTATCCAATCGACGATATTTTGCCAATAATATTGCGGCTTTTCAGACGGCCTATCAGCCTGAATACCTTCATCATTCAACACAACGGGAACCCCCTGCTCTGCACCGGCTTCAAGCAAAATCCAGATACTGCCTTCTTGGGTATCGGCACGGGCTGCTTGATGTTCATACGCCCAGCCAACCGCAGCTTGTCCGCCATTTTGCAAAGACTGTATCGCCAGCAAAAATGGCTGAAAGCAGGTATCTACATTGTTGTCGGCAGTAACGACCAAAGTTGCACCATGCGTGCCTAACGCTTGCGCGGCATGAAAGACTGGGGAGTTGTGCAGATTGGCGATAAAATCAAACGGCATCGCGGCGTGATGGTTCAGTACATTGTCTGCCATTTTTTCAAATACGGATGGCGAAGAAAACGGCGTACCGAGAAAAACAGCGCAATCAGAACGAATTTCGCTTTGTTCCTTAAATTGCCCTGCGCCAAGCGCGGCAATCAAACTCAAGCGGCTGAGGCGGCGGGTATCTATACTGCTTTGCTGCTTTAAGGTTTGTTTGAGGATTTTACCGCTGGTACCGGCGTCAGTATCAAAACGCACGGCTGCGGTAATACGGATATCAGGATTTATGGTTGCCATTGCCATACCAAAGATGTGTTGCTGCCGCCAAAACCAAACTGATTGGCCAAACAAAAAAAGCCGCCTTTTTGTGAAGCCGCGCACTCGGAAAAACGAATTTCCCGCCCCTGATAATCGCTGCTTCCGCCTTGTTTTAAAGCGGATAAAAGCAGGACTGTTTCAAGGGCTGCCGTTGCGCCAAGCGTGTGTCCGATTTGCGGCTTGAATGCCATCAAAGGGGGCAGTGTACCGAATATATTTTCCAGTGCGGCCAATTCGGCGGCATCGCTGTCAGCCGTGCCGATGCCGTGTGTTTTAACGACCGCAATGCTTTCAGGAGCGATGCCTGCAACACCCAAAGCGCGTCGCATCACCTGCTCTTGTGCTTGGCCATCGCTTTGAATCAGGTCATTGCCTGTATTGGCGGCGTGTCCGATAAGTTTCAGACGGCCTGAAGAAGATTCGGGAGCAGCGGAAGATAAAGCAAGCGCGGCAACACCTTCGCCTAAAATCAAACCATTTCCGCCAAAAGGCCGATACTGCTCGGCCAGCAAACCCAAGCTGTGAAAATGCAGCAAAGTCAGCCGGTTGAGGTTTTCAATACCAAGCACAAAGGCGCGCTCCGCCCCGCCGCGCAAACAATTATCCGCCTGAATCAGCGCATGGGCAGATGAAGTGCAGGCAGTAGCGAAACTGAAAATCTGCCGATTACCGCTACGCCGGCGCAAATCTTCGGCAAGATAAAGCAGATTGTGTTCCTCTACCGCCCTATTACCCGCAAAATGGCGGTTTTCATATTCGGAGATGGAATAGGAACTGGAACCGATAAACACCGGCGTATCGTGCCAGCTTTCAGACGGCCAGCCTGCATTTTCGGCGGCTCGGCGCAAATGTTGTTCGGCGATATCCGCAAATTCCTTCCGCCCTAAACTGTCGTCGGCGAATGCACGAAAATAAGCAGCCTGCTGCGGTTGGTTTAAAAACGTATAAGACACCGCATCAGGCCGTCTGAAATCCGCTTGCGGATTTAAGGCAGAAGTGGCCGCCGTACCGCAAACCCAACTCACGCGCCATGCTCCGTACGGATAAACGCCGCCAAATCGCGTACGCACATCATATGTTTGCGCACCATACGGTCGCCCTGCAGGCGCACTTGGAAATACTGTTGCAAGGCAACGCTGATCTGCAGCGCATCAAGCGAATCCAAACCAACCGGACTGTCATCACCAAACAAAAGTGCATCGTCGGTGAAATCATCCATATCCACATCGTCGGCCTTATCGGCCTCTTGCACGATTAACTTTTTCAATTCCGCTTCCAGCTCGTGCTCGGCCAGTGTAAAGGTGTAAGACATTTTTTAAACTCCCATTTTTATCTCATGAAGCAACAGCTTGTTTTAACAAAACTCGCTACGCTCGTTTTCAGACGGCCTGAACTTTATGCAAAATCGCCCCAAAGCGTCTGCATGGCGGCAATGGCCGCAAGTGAGGCGGTTTCGGTGCGCAACACCCGTTTGCCAAGCGTAACGGATTGAAAACCGGCATCAAATGCCTGCTGCTCTTCCTTCTCCGTCCAGCCGCCTTCCGGACCGACCATAAACACGACTTTGCCGGATTGCGGCCGAACATCGCCCAGTTTTTGTGCGCGGTTCAAGCTCATTAACAGTTTGGTCGTTTCCTGCGGCAACTGCTGCAGAGCCTGTGCATAAGTCGTCAGCGGCAAAACCTTCGGCACAATATTGCGGCCGCTTTGTTCACACGCCGAAACGACGATTTCCTGCCAACGTGCCACCCGCTTTTCAGCGCGTTCGCCGTTCAAGCGGACGACACAGCGTTCGCTGATGACCGGGCGAATTTCTGCCACGCCCAATTCCACGCTTTTCTGCAAAGTGAAATCCATGCGCTCGGCGGCGGATACCGCCTGTACCAACGTAATGTTCAGCGGCGATTCGTTGTCCGTTGCCTCTTCACGCAAAATCCGCACGCTGGCGCGGCGTTTTTCCAAAACTTCGGGCAAAGCCGGATATGCCTTGCCATTGCCGTTAAACAACACGATTTCTTCCGTGTTTTTCACGCGCAATACATTCAGATGGCGCACCACATTATCGGGCAATTCGACCACGCTGTCGGGGCTTAAGGCAAAATCAACATAAAATCGGGGCATGGTTTCCTGCTTTATTCATGTATATAATTTAAATTTAAAATTTCATGAATGAAGTTGAAACACGGCGACATACTCCTGCCTGATTTCGATTTCATCCACTATAATTTAAGACTTCCCGAATTTTAATCCACTGTCACGCAAAACTGCAAAAAACAAGGATACGCCGTGCTATACCGTTTACAGAAAGTCGTCCGCCACATCGCCCAAACCGAAGTCATGCCGCGTTTTCTGAACACGCCGTCACGACGCAAGGAAGACGGATCGGTTTTGAGTGAAGCAGATTTGGCCGCACAAACCGCTTTTGCCGCCGCCCTGCCCTTATTGGAGGATTGTCCGATGTTGGGCGAGGAGATGAGCGTTCAGGAGCAAACCCGTTTGTGGAACGAACATTCAGACGGCCTATGGATTGTCGACCCCATAGACGGCACAAACAACTTCGTCAACGGTTTGCCGCATTTTGCCGTATCCGTCGCGCTGGTTAAAAACGGCCACGCCGAATTAGGCGTGATTTACAATCCGGTCAGCGGCGAATGTTTCTATGCCGAACGAGGCAAAGGCGCGTTCCTCAACGGCACGCCGCTGCCGCTGCGTTCCGAAAACAAAAAACTCAACGAATCCATTGCCGGCGTGGAAATCAAATACCTGCGTTCGGGCAAACTCGCCAGTCGCATGAATACCCTTGCCCCATTCGGCACGATCCGCAGCATGGGCAGCAGCACGCTCGATTGGTGCTACCTTGCCAGCGGCCGCTACGATATTTACATCCACGGCGGACAAAAGCTGTGGGACTACGCTGCCGGTGCATTAATTTTTGAAGAAGCCGGCGGCTGCCTGACCACTTTGGAAGGCGACGATTTTTGGAGCGGCGAACATGTATTCAAGCGTTCCGTCATTGCCGCATTGCAACCCGAGCTGTTTCAGCAATGGGTAAAATGGATTCGAGAAAATCAGTAAAAATACCGTTTATCCTCAAAAAATCACGATTATCTTGCAACTTATTGAAATTATTTCACTTCTTAACAGCATTTAATACTAAAAACGGTAGAATATTAATCGCTGACACAACACCGCTCTTTCATCCCTTTTGGGCGGTGCAGCAAGTAAGACGTTTTCCCGCAATGTATTGGCCATTCATACTTCTCCCTTAGTATGAATGGTTTTTTTTATCTGCAAAAACAGCTCAGGCCGTCTGAACGTTCAGACGGCCTGTTTACATTACTATTTGAAAAACTGTCCGCAACACGCCTTAAACTTTTTGCCAGAACCGCACAAACAAGGCTGTTTCATAGTCGGCAAAGCAACGGTCGGATCAATAAAGTACCAACGCCCGTCTATTTTCACAAACGCCGACAATTCATGATGGCACTCAGTTTGCCCGTTCTCTTCAAAATACGCCTCAAACTCGACCAAAGCATGCAGCTTGCCAAACGGCACATGACGGATAACCTTCAATCCCGACCACTGCGTCTGCTTACTCCACAACTCCAAATCCTGCTTGTCCAACAAATTCTGCTGCGCAGGGACAGTCGTGCCCACGATATAGTCGATTTCCTGCAAAACATACGCGCTGTAACGCGAACGCATCAACTCTTCCGCCGTCGAGGCCGCCGCCTCATGCGCATGAAACGGTGCGCAACATTCCATATAAACACGCCCCGACTGACAGGGGCAAAGTGTAGCCGTCATTCTTAATTACCCGAATAAATCCATTTCAAAATTATAACGCAAACCTGACTCAGGCCGTCTGAAAACGAGCGTGGAGAGTTTTGCCAAAACGAGCGTGGAGAGTTTCGCTAAAATAAGCAAAGCGGGTTTCGACAAAATAAACGCAACAATCTGATATAATGCGCCTTTTCGATTTTGACTATCCATGATGAACATTCCCATCCAAAGCATCAGCCGCCTGTTGCCGCAAACCCAATGTCGTGAGTGCGGCTATGAAGGCTGCTTACCCTATGCGCGCGCCCTGTCGGCAGGAGAAGCGCCGGTAAATCTGTGCGCGCCGGGTGGGGAAACCGTCATGAAAGACATTGCCGACCTGTTGGGCAAGCCATACCTCGCGCCTGCAAAAACACAAATCAAAGCCGTAGCCCTGATTGACGAAGCCGTCTGCATCGGCTGTACCGCCTGCATCCGCGCCTGCCCTGTCGATGCCATTATGGGCGCGTCCAAACTGATGCACACCGTCATCAGCGACGAATGCACCGGCTGCGGCTTGTGCGTTACCCCATGTCCCGTCGACTGCATCGACATGGTTCCCGTATCGCAGCCCTTTCTGCCGTCCGCACGCCGTTTCAGCACCTCTGCTGAACCGCGCTTTGCCGCCGCCGAACACGCGCAAAGCCGTTTTGAACGCCATACCGTGCGCAAACAGCGCGACGATGCCGAACGCAAAGCCCTGCTGGCGCAACGCGAAGCCGCCGTCAAAGCCAAACAGGCTGCACAGGCGAAAACCCAAACAGCCACACCAAGCGCCGCATTCAACCCCATGGATTTGATTGCCAAAGCCATGGCAAAAGCGCAATCGCAACAGGACAAACTCGTCTCCTCCGACAACCGCGAAGACTTCAAAGCACGCCAAATCGAAGAAGCCAAAGAACGCGCCGAACTGCGCCGCGCCCAACGTGATGCCAAATACGGCAACGAAGCCGAAAAAGCCGCTGCCATCGAATTTCTGCGCCGCTACAAAGCCGAGCAGGAAGCGGCCAAAGAAGCCCGCTGATTTCCAAAACAACAAACCCATTCCGACCGTATCAGGCCGTCTGAAAACATTGCATGAAAACCAATAACTTTATGACCACACAAGAATTTCCACACCAGCATACCGCCCATTGCGAAAGCGGTGTGATGTCCACCCTGCTCAAATACCATGGCCACAATTTAGACGAAGCCATGATTTTCGGCATTGCCCACGCGCTGACATTTGTCTGGATGCCGCTGATTAAATTAAACGGCATGCCGTTGGTTTCTTACCGTACCGCGCCGCGCAGCATCATCAAAAACACCTGCAAAGCATTGGGGCTGAAATTATCCGTCCGCAAATTTTCCGACGCGCCAAGCGGACAAGCCGCATTGGATGCTGCGCTGTCCTCAGGCAAACTGGCCGGTTTGCAAACCTCCGTCTTCTGGCTGCCCTACTTCCCGCCGCAAATGCGCTTCCATTTCAACGCACACAATCTTTTAGTGTACGGAAAAGACGGCAACGACTACCTCATCAGCGACCCCGTATTTGAAACCGTACAACGCTGCGCCGCCGAAGATTTGCAGCGGGCGCGCTTTGCCAAAGGCGTATTGGCGGCAAAAGGCATGATGTACACCTTGGAAGACAACAGGCCGTCTGAACAAATCATGGCAGACTTGCCCGCCATTATCCGCAAAGCCATACGCAAAAACGCCAAACATATGCTCGCGCCAGTCTTTTTCATCGGCGTAAAAGGCATCCGTACGCTGGCCAAAAAAATCGAATCCCTGCCTGCCAAACAAAACGACAAATACCAAAAACTGTTTCTCGGCCATTTGGTGCGGATGCAGGAAGAAATCGGTACCGGCGGCGCAGGTTTCCGCTATATCTACGCCTACTTCCTCGAACAAGCCGCCCATATCTGCAACGAATCTGCGTTTCAGACGGCCTCGGAACAAATGACCTCCATCGGCGACCAATGGCGTCAATTCGCAGCCATGTGCGTGAAGCAGTGCAAAAAGCCGTCTGAAAACGGCTGCCGCAACATCGCTGAATTTCTGCGCAAAATTGCGGATGATGAAGAAGCGTTATGGCGGGGATTATTGAAATAATGGGGTTATGCGGTAGCGAGAAATTTTCTGTGCCCGTTTGTACACAGATGACCTAATGCCGCCTTTGTCAATGATTTCACTATGCTCCATCCATACTAAGGCCGTCTGAAACCATGATTCACATCCAATCCCTCTCCCACCGTTATCCCAAAGCCGAAACTGCCGCACTGGACAATGTGTCGTTCGATATTGCCGACGGCGAATGTTTGGGGCTGCTCGGCCACAACGGTGCGGGGAAAACGACGCTGATGTCGCTTTTGGCCGGCTTGCAGGAAGTACGGCAGGGCGAGATTTTGTTTGACGGCAAGCCGTTGCGCCTGTTGAGCCGCAGCGAACGGCAGAAAATCGGTTTGGTGCCGCAGGATTTTGCGTTTTATCCTCAGCTTTCTGTGTGGGACAACCTGCTGTTTTTCGCCTCGCTTTACAAAGTGCGCGACAAAGGCCGTCTGAACGCGCTGTTGGAACAGACCGATCTGACCGCCCACAAAAATAAGGCGGCTAAGCATCTTTCGGGCGGGCTTAAACGTCGTCTGAATTTTGCTATCGGCCTGATTAACACGCCGCAACTGGTGTTCCTCGACGAAATCACGGTCGGCATCGATCCGCAGTCGCGCCGCTTTATCCTCGACAGCGTGGCGGATTTGACGCGGCAGGGGGTAACGGTGGTGTACACCTCGCACTATCTGTCGGAAATCGAGCAGCTTTGCGACAAAATCGCGCTGCTGCAACACGGCAAACTGGTGTACCACGGCGGTTTGGACGAGCTTTTAAGCACGCAAACAGATATCGTGCGTTTTACCGTCGAACCGCCGTTGCCGCCTCAAACGCTGGCCGCTTTGGGTGCCAAGCAAGTGGACAGCCGCGGCATGATGGAAACGACACACGATGCCGCCGCCGTTTACGCCGCCCTGCAACAAAGTGGCGCGCAAATCCGCTACTTCCAGCAGGGACACGGTTCGCTGGAAACGTTTTACCTCGATTTCCTGCGCAAAGACGAACCGGCAACAGATAAGCAAAATCCACAATGACGACTTCCTCCCTCCTCAAAGAACTCAAACTGCTCTGCCGCGACCTGCACGGTTTGGCCGTGTTGTTTGTGATGCCCATCGCCTTCATGCTGATTATGTCGTTGGCGCTGAGCCGCGACCAAGACCCGCACACCGACAGCCGCATTGCGCTGGTCGGTGCGGCAAACGACAGCGTCAATACCGCGCTGGCTGCCGCGTTGGAAAAAGAGCAGATTCATGTCACACTGATGTCGTCTGAAAAACTGACCGACGCGCAAAACGGCCTGCACGACAAACGTTTCCAACTGGTGCTGCACAACCCGAACCCTGCTTCCGGCAAAATCGCCGACGACAAAACCCTGCAAATCTATGTACCGCCCGATACCGAGCCTTCATGGCTGGCGGCTGTCAAAGGCGTTTTGCAGCAGCACTACACCCAAACGCGGCTAGACGATTATTTCGACAACAACGACGGCATCAAAATCGACAATAAAAAACTGCCCCGCTCTATCCGCAAAGACATCCAGAAAAAAGTGGATGAAAAAAACGACGAACAATTCGCCGCCGTGCGCAGCTTTTTAGATAAAAAAATGCTGGAAGAGCATTACCTGAGCGCAGGAAGCGGCACAGTGGAAAAACCCAACGCCGTACAGCACAGCGTACCCGCATGGCTGATTTTCGGTATGTTTTTCATTATGATACCGCTGTCGAACGTCATGGCATTAGAACGCCAGACCAACACCATCACCCGCCTGCGCCTCGCCCGCGCTTCCGCATCCGGCCTGATTGCAGCGAAACTTGTCCCCTATTTCCTGATTAATCAGCTTCAGTTTGTCGGAATGCTGCTGCTCGGCCGCTACCTGCTGCCCGAAATCGGCGTACCCGCCCTCATACTCAACGGTAGCCTTGTTCCCTACGCGCTGCTGTCCGCCGCCGTCAGCGCCGCCGCACTTGGCTACGCACTGTTAATCAGCGTCTGCGCCAAATCCACCGAACACGCCGTCGTACTCGGTGGCGGCGGCATTATCCTGATGGCGGCAATCGGCGGCATTATGGTGCCCGCACACGTCATGCCCGAAACCATGCAGCAACTCACTTGGATTTCCCCAATGGCTTGGGGCTTGAAGGCTTTTCAAGAATTGCTGCTCAACCGCAGCGGCTTGGATGGAATCGGCCGTTATCTGCTCTTATTGTCTGCATTCTCTTTTACCACGCTGACTGCTGCCGTATTGGTTTATCGTAGGCAGTTGCAGACGCAGGTAAGGTTTTAAACGTTTGTCTGCCCTAAGTAGAAAGCTTATTTCTCAAAAACATTCCTATAAAAAACTTCAGGCCGTCTGAAAGATATTTTCAGACGGCCTGATGCTTGATGCGCTATGGATTGTCTCAATAATAAAATATGCTCAATAAAATCCCAAAATCCAAACGTAAAAAAACCTACTTTTTTCAAAGTAGGTTTTCATATTTGGTGGGTCGTGAGCGATTCGAACGCTCGACCAACGGATTAAAAGTCCGCTGCTCTACCGACTGAGCTAACGACCCGATAAGCTGTGCATTATAGAGACGGGCCACACAGCTGTCAACACTTTTTTAAACTTTTTTTATTCGACGACGATTTTCGGGAAGCGGCTGCTGAAGTCTTTGCCTTTATCGGCAATGGCCAGCGCAATTTGGAATGCGGCTTCGGTGTAGATGTCGGCGATAGTTTGGTTGTTTTCAAACAAGGCCGAAGATGTGCCGCTGTCCATGGCTTCGCGTACAGGCAGGCTCAACGGAAGCTGGCCGAGCAATGGTACGTTCAAACGCTCTGCTAGGTTTTTACCGCCTTCTGCGCCAAAGATTGCTTCGGCATGGCCGCAGTTGGAGCAGATATGGACAGACATGTTTTCCAAAACGCCCAAAATCGGAATATTGACTTTGTTGAACATATCCACGGCTTTGCGTGCATCAATCAGGGCAATGTCTTGCGGCGTGGTCACGACAACGGAGCCGGTTACGGGGATTTTTTGCGACAGGGTCAATTGGATATCGCCGGTACCGGGCGGCAGGTCGATGAAGAGATAATCGACATTATCCCACTCGCTTTGGAACATAAGCTGTTGCAAGGCTTGGCTGACCATCGGGCCGCGCCAAACGACGGCTTGGTCGGTATCGACCAGGAAACCGATGGACATCACTTGAATGCCGCTTTCGGCTTCAACGGGAATGAGTTTTTTGTTTTGTTGATCGGGTTTGCGGTCTTGCACGCCGAGCATGGTGGGCTGGCTTGGGCCGTACAGGTCGGCATCGAGTACGCCGACGCGCGCGCCCATTCTGGCCATTGCGGTGGCAAGGTTGGCTGTGGTCGTTGATTTGCCGACGCCGCCTTTGCCCGATGCAACAGCGATGATGTTTTTCACGCCTTTGATGGTTGCTACGCCGGGTTGAACTTTATGCGTACCGATTTCGGTATCGATACTCAAGTGAATGTGGGTATCGCCGGTATGCGAAATGACGGCTTCTTGGAGGGCGTTAGCAATGTCTGCGGCAATATGGGCAACTGGGAACGCGAATTTCAGGCCGATATGCAGGCCGTCTGAATGCTCTTCCAGAAGCGAAACGGCTTTTTCGCTGCCCAAAGTGCGTATTGTGGTGGGAATCAACACGGCATCGAGTGCGGTTCGGATGGCTGGGATATTCATAATCTGCCTCTTGAATGTGGGAAATTGTTTATGTGCGCGATTTGTCGTGCGACAAATCTGCCAAATTATACCCTTGAACGCCATGTAAGGGGGATACGCCCGAAAAACTTCAGGCTGCCTGAAACATCGGGCAGCCTGAAAAAAGGGGCAAATGAAACGCGACCTTATTCGCTCAAGAGCGCAATGTCAGCAACTGCGTTCATTTGTTCTGCCAAGCGGTTCAGCAGGTTCAAACGGTTTTGCTTCACGGCGGCATCTTCGGCCATTACCATCACGCCGTCGAAGAAGGCATCGACCTGCGGTTTGACGGAAGCCAGTTCGGACAAAGCGATTTGGAAATTGCCTTCGGCAACGGCGGCGGAGATTTTCGGCTGCAAACCTTGCGCGGCGGCGTACAGGGCTTTTTCTTCGTCCTGTTGCAGCAGACTTTCGTTAACCGCGCCCAACTCGGCATCGGCTTTTTTCAGCAGGTTTTGCACGCGTTTGTTGGCTGCGGCCAATGCGGCGGCTTCAGGTAGCTGTTTGAACGCGGCAACGGCCTGCAGTTTGGCCACTACGTCGTCCAAACGGCGCGGCTGTTTCGCCAATACGGCGGCAACGATGTCTTGCGGATAATCGTTTTGCAACAACACGGCCAAACGCGCCTGCATGAAATCGGCGGTTTCAGACGGCGTTTTCTCATTGAGCAAACCTTGCGGGAAGCTGTTGAAGGCCGTCTGAATCAGTTCGTTTACGTCCAAACCGTACTGCATCAGCATACGCAAAATACCCAAGGCGGCGCGGCGCAGGGCGTAAGGGTCTTTGTCGCCAGTCGGAATCAGACCGATGCCCCAAATGCCGACCAAGGTTTCCAGTTTGTCGGCCAAAGCAACGGCGGTGGCCACTTTGCCGTTCGGCAGATTGTCGCCGGCAAAACGCGGTTGGTAGTGTTGCTCGATGGCTTCGGCGATTTCTTCGGTTTCGCCGTCCAAGCGGGCGTAGTATTTGCCCATTGTGCCTTGCAATTCGGGGAACTCGCCGACCATTTCGGTAACCAAGTCGGCTTTGGCCAAACGTGCGGCGCGTTCGGCTGCGGCGACATCCGCACCCAAAGCTTTGGCGATGTGGGCGGCGATGCTTTGCAGGCGTTCGATGCGTTCGGCCTGCGAACCGATTTTGTTGTGATACACCACGTTCGCCAGCTTGGGCAGGCGGCTTTCCAAAGTCGCTTTTTGGTCTTGTTTGTAGAAGAACTCGGCATCAGACAGGCGCGCGCGCAAGACGCGTTCGTTGCCTTGGATGATGTGCGACGGGTCTTCGGTTTGCAGGTTGGAGACCAGCAGGAAGCGGTTCATCAGCTTGCCGTTTTGGTCGAGCAGCGGGAAGTATTTTTGGTTTTGCTGCATGGTCAGAATCAGGCATTCCTGCGGCACGGCGAGGAAGTGTTCTTCAAAACCGGCTTCCAATACCACAGGCCATTCGACCAATGCGGTCACTTCGTCCAACAATGCTTCATCGGCGGCAACGGTCGCGTTCAGACGGCCTGCCTGCTCGTTCAAGGCCGTCTGAATGGCGGCTTTGCGTTCGGCAAACGATGCTTCTACTTTGCCTTGCTCGCGCATTTGGGCGGCGTAGCTGTCGGCGTTTTCAATGGTAATTTCGCCGCTGGAAAGGAAGCGGTGTCCCAGGGTTTGATTGCCGCTTTGCAGGCCCAAAACGCTGACATTCACGATGTCGTCGCCGTGCAGCACAATTAGCCCGTGAACAGGACGAACGAAGGTAAACGTGCTGCTGCCCCAACGCATGACTTTCGGAATCGGCAGTTTTTTCACTGCGGCATTGATGATGTCTTCCAAAAGCTCGCCCAGCGGTTTGCCGGTTTGGACGTATTCGTAGGCATACACGTCTTGCTTGCCGTCGTTGATGATGGTCAAGTCTTCAATTTTCGCACCCGCACCGCGCGCAAAACCTTCCAAAGCCTTAGTCGGCGCACCGTCTTTCATGGCATTCGCCACGGCCGGGCCTTTTTTCACGATTTTTTGATCGGCTTGAACGGCTTTCACGTTTTTGACTTGAACGGCCAAACGGCGCGGAGAAGCGTAGGCAGTGTATTCGGCTGCGCCGTCAATCAGTTGCGCTTTTTCCAAGCCTTCGGCAACGGAAGCGGCAAAATGGTTGCCCAGATTATTGAGGGCTTTTGGCGGGAGTTCTTCAGTGAGAAGTTCGATTAAAAGGGTTTGGGTTGTCATGTGCTTATCGTTAAATAGGAAATTGGTTTGGCGTCTGAATACGGCATCATGCGGTTTTCAGACGCAAGGTTAATTGAATTGACGGCGATTTTATCATTTTCAGACGGCCTGTGGCTGTCTTTCACAAACAATTTGCCCGATTTTCAAGCAACTTCGTCCGCAACGGCTTCAATTCGTAGCGCGGATATACGGCAAACCGCTGGTTTCGTCATATTCGGGAATGTCGCTTCCGGCAAACAGCGCACCGGCCAAACGCACGGCCGCGCCGGTCACGGCCGGAGAAATCATAAAGCCGTGGCGGAACAGGCCGTTGACTTCAATCAGGCGGCGTTCGCGGTTGAAGCGGATTTCGGGGTTGTGGTGGTTTAAAGTCGGGCGCAGGCCGGTGGCCAATTCCAAAAGGTTCGCCTCGCCAAATGCCGGATGCACGGCGTACAGCGCGGACAAAAGTTCCAAACCGGAACGCACGCTGGCCGGCGCTTGGCTTTCGCTTTCGATTTGGGTCGCACCAATCACAAAAATATGGTTTTCCTTCGGCGCGATATACAAAGGATAGCGCGGATGCAGCAGGCGCACGGGGCGGGACAACTCGACTTCGGGTGCGTAAACGCGCGCCACTTCGCCGCGTATGCCGCGCAATTGGCTTTCAGACGGCCTGTTCCATGCTGCTTTTGCACCATAACCGCGGCAGTCGATGACCCAATCGTATTGCTCCGCCAAATCTTCGACTTCGCGTTCGCACGACCAATGACACGCCACATTCATTGATTCCAAAGCATCGGCAAGCGCATTCAATACCTGCCGTCCGTCCAACTGCCCTTCTGTCGGCAGATACAGGCCGTCTGAAAACCGCCCTGCCAGTTGCGGCTCGTTGGCCGCAATTTCATCCGTGTTCCAACGTATAGTTTCATGTTCTGCCACGCCGCCGCGCTTCAAATGACGGGCAAACTCGGCGGAAAGCGGCTTGTCCTGCGTGTGCCAGACAATCAGGCTGCCGTTTTCCTGCATCATCACCGGCGTATTCAGACGGCCTAAAATACCGCGCCACAGCGCGAAACTCTGCCTGCCCAAACGGATGACTTCAGGCGTTGCCTCCACCGCCTCGGAAGAAGGCGCCAGCATGGCGGCGGCAACATAGGCTGCGGCTTGTGCGCCGTTACGTTCGCCTTTCTCAAACAACTCTACCGCCACGCCCTGCTCTGCCAATTGAAACGCGATAAGGCGACCGGAAAGGCCGCCGCCGAGTACAGCAATCTTAGACATCAGTTTCTCCTTGTTTTTAATATGAAAATGAACTGCATATTTTAGAACTTGTTTTGCTTTATCACAATATCGACACAAAATGAGAACAGTTTTTGCAGATTATGCTCGGGCTGAATCAGTAATACGTGAACAAAAATCTTCCCTCAACAGCCAATCAGCTTTTATAAAAATATCTTCTTTACATAAAACCTACTATTTAGAGTGAGTTTGTTGTGGCAGTAAATTGTGTTGCCGTGCAGGCTTTTGACGCTGAATACGCCCGCCTGTTTATCCGAACTTCACTTCTGCCCCGAATACTTCCTGCCATAGTTTTCGCACGTTGCCGTAGTGAGTCAGCAATTCGTCCGTCACTTCGGTTTTTTTGGCATCTCGCAGTTTGGTGTTGTGCTGCTGCTGGCGGTAAAAGCGGTAGGCGGTGCGGCTTTGTTCGGCGAAGGTTTTGTCGATGAGGCCGCAGTCGGCAGCGATGTTCAAGAGAGCAATGTTGCCGTAGTTGTCCAAGAGTTGCGGATACTGGCGGGCATGGGCAAGGATGAGGTATTGGACGATAAATTCGACGTCGACCACGCCGCCGCGTGCGTATTTGACGTTGCTGTCAACCGGCGGATGGGTGGGGAACATTTTTTCGCGCATTTCGATGATTTCGCCTGCTAAAACGATTTGGTCGCGTTCGGCGGTCAGCATTTCGGTGCGAATGCGGTCGAAGGCCGTCTGAACATCAGGCGTACCGCAGATAAAACGGGCGCGGGTAAGGGATTGATGTTCCCACGTCCATGCGTTTTCGCGCTGGTATTTTTCAAAGGCGGCGATGCTGTGGGCGAGGAAACCGGCGTCGCCATTAGGGCGCAGGCGCAGGTCGGTTTCGTAGAGGCTGCCTGCGCCGGTGGCTGCAGAAAGCCAGTTGGTCAGGCGGCGGGCGAGGCGGCTGTACACGTCGCCTGCGTCGGGATGGGGATCGTCGTAGAGGTAGACGAGGTCGAGGTCGGAGGAATAGCTGAGCTCTTTACCGCCGAGTTTGCCGTAGCCGATGATGGCAAATTGCGGCGTGTCGCGGTGTTTTTTGGGCATATCCGCCCACGCACACGACACGGCGGCGGCGAGTATGGTGTCGGCAAGGGCGGAGAGCTGGTCGGAAAGTGATTCTACCGTCCACAGTCCGGCGAGGTCTTGGACGGCGAGGCGGAAGACTTGGGCGTGCTGGAAGCGGCGCAGGGTGTCCATTTGCGCTTCGGTGTCGCCGCCGCAGGCTTTGAGGTCGTCTGAAAGAGCGGCGGCGAGGGCTTGCCAGTCGAACGCGGTATCCAAAAGCTGGGCGCTGATGAGTTCGTCCAGCAGAATCGGATATTTGCTCAGATACGCCGCCACCCATGAGCTTTGGCTCATGATCTGCGCCAGTTGCGCCAGGGTTTGCGGATGCTCGTTGAGAAAGGCGAGATAGGCGGAGCGGCGGCTGATGTTTTCGAGAAAGTCAAACAGCCGCATTAATGTGTCGGTCGGGTTGGGTTGCTCGGCCGCCGCCTGTACCAACAACGGCACAATGGCGTCAAAACGCGGCTGGGCGTGTGCAGAAAGGTGGCGGTATTTATGGCCGTTGCGGATTTGGTCGAGTCGCGTGGCAATGGTTTCGGCATCAAACCCATATTCTTTCAGACGGCCTAGCCGTTCTTCTTCGTCAGGTTTTTCCTGCCATGCCCATTGCCATTCGCTGTTGCTTTGCGTTTGCTCTTCGGGTTCGCTCAAGATTTCGTTAAACAACTGATTGACCTTGTTCCGATGAACATTGAGGCCGTCTGAAAAAGCGGCATAGCTGTCGAAACCCATGCTTTCGGCGAGCAGTTGTTGCTGTTCGGGCGAGGTCGGCAGGGTTTGGGTTTGCTGGTCGTCCCAGTATTGCAGGCGGTGTTCGACGTCGCGCAGGAATCGGTAGGCGGACAGCAGGGTTTCGACGTTTGCAGACGGCATGATGCCCAGCTCGGCAAGTTTCTTCAGCGTTTCCTGCGTGCCTTTCAGTTGCAGCGCACGCATTTGGCCGCCGCGTATCATCTGGAATATCTGGGCGATAAATTCGACTTCGCGGATGCCGCCTGCGCCGAGTTTGATGTTGTCCGCCATGCCTTTTTTGCTGACTTCGCTGCGGATTTGGCGGTGCAGGTTGCGCATTGCTTCATATGCGCTGTAATCCAGATATTTGCGGAACACAAAGGGGCGCACCAGCGCTTTGATGTCGTTCGGATGCGGCGTGACCACACGGCCTTTGCACCACGCGTAGCGTTCCCATTCGCGCCCCTGCGTAATCAAATATTGCTCCAGCGCGGTTTCGCTCAATACTAACGCGCCCGAATCGCCGTCCGGCCGCAGCCGCATATCGACGCGGAACACTTGCCCGTCGGCGGTGATGTCGTTCAGCAGCGCAATCAGTTTCTGCCCGACTTTGGTGAAAAATTCCTGATTGCCCCGCTCGCGCCTGCCGTCGGTGTCGCCCGATTCGGGATAGACGAAAATCAAATCGATGTCGGAAGACACGTTCAGCTCATAGCCGCCCGCCTTGCCCATCGCCACCACGCTCAAATGCTGCGGCGATTTGGTATAACGCCCGATCGGCGTGCCGTACATATCCTGATAATAGGCGTAGGAAAAGTCCAACGCGGTATTGACGGCAAAATCCGCAAACAACGTAATCGTACGGGTAACTTCGTTCAAATCGCTGATGCGGTTGATATCGCGCACGATAATCTGCGACACCACATAACGGCGCAACTCGCGCAACTGCCGTGCCAATTCCTCCTCATTTTCTTCCGCGCGGATTTTGCCCCAATCGGCAAAGGCTTGGAAATCAGATTCGGTCAACACCTTGTCCAGCATGGGCAGGAAGATTTCGGGCTTGAGTTTGCCTGAATCAAGGTTGCGGGCGAGAAACAGGGAATAACGGCGGGCAGTGTCGAGGCGGTTCATAATCTTTGCCTGAATAAACAGAAAAGACCATCATAGCAAGGTTTCAGGCCGTCTGAAACCCACGCTTTCCCCTATCCGTGCAATCGGCTAAAATACCAACTTTGCAACCCATCATAAGGAAACCGCCATGACCCGTATGGTTCACTGCGTCAAACTCGGCAAAGAAGCCGAAGGCATGAAATTTCCGCCGCTGCCCAACGAGCTGGGCAAACGCATCTTCGAAAACGTTTCCCAAGAAGCATGGATGGCATGGACCCGCCACCAAACCATGCTCATCAATGAAAACCGCTTAAGCCTTGCCGATCCGCGCGCGCGCGAATACCTCGCCCAGCAGATGGAACAATATTTCTTCGGCGACGGCGCAGATGCCGTACAAGGCTACGTTCCGCAAGAGCCTAAATAAGCATTAAACGCCGAGGCCGTCTGAAACCCGATTTTCAGACGGCCTTTAAAATTCCCGATTGCCCCGCATATTAGACAAATAGAACAGATAAATCATACAAACCCATGATTTTCTGTTAAAATCCAAATTTCATTCATTTTCAATCCACACTGGAGCAAACGCCATGCAAAACGACGTTTACGACTATACCTCGCAAGGCTCGGTTGCCAAAAATACCGTCCTGCAAAAAACCTACCGCCTGCTCGGCCTGTCTTTCATTCCTGCCATTGCCGGCGCATTCTTTTCCGCCAAAACAGGCTTTAACATTTTCGCCATGTTCGGCTCATACTATGTTGCCCTGGCCGCCTTCTTCGGCTTCTTCTACGGCATGACCTTCCTGATCGAGAAAAACCGTTACAGCAACGTCGGCATCGCCCTGTTGATGATCTTCACTTTCGGCATGGGCCTTGCCATCAGCCCTATGCTGCAATACGCCCTGGCGATTAACAACGGTGCACAAATCGTCGGTACGGCCGCCGCCATGACCGCCGGTGTATTCTTCACCATGTCCGCCATGGCACGCCGCACCACAATGAACATGAACAAACTCGGCAGCTTCCTCGGAGCCGGCGCCATCGTGCTCATGATTGCCGTTGTGGCCAACATCTTCCTCAACATCCCTGCCCTGAGCCTGACCATCGCGGCCGGCTTCGTTGTCTTCAGTTCCCTGATGATTATGTGGCAGGTGCGTACCGTCATCGACGGCGGCGAAGACAGCCACATCAGCGCAGCGCTGACCATCTTCATCTCCCTCTACAATATTTTCAGCAGCCTCTTGAGAATCCTCATCTCTCTCAGCGGTGACGACTGATCAAGCCGCAAAGGCCGTCTGAAATTTCAGACGGCCTTTTTGATTTTTGACATCACCGGCAAACTCCCCTATCCTGAACGCCACACAAACCCCATTCCCAACCCAAAATGACCACGACCACTCCGCGCCGTGCCGTGTACGCAGGCAGCTTCGACCCACCCACCCTCGGCCACCTGTGGATGATACAGGAAGCCCAATCCCTCTTTGACGAACTCATCGTCGCCATCGGCACCAATCCCGAAAAGCGCAGCACCTACAGCATAGAAGAACGCCGCGCCATGCTCGATGCCATTACCCACCCCTTCCCCAACGTCCGCATCAGCGTGTTTGAAAACCGCTTTTTGGTCGATTACGCCCGCGAAGCCAAGGCCAATTTCATCGTCCGCGGCATCCGTTCCGCCGCCGACTACGAATACGAACGCTCGATGCGCTACATCAACAGCGACATCGCCCCCGAAATCTCCACCGTCTTCCTGATGCCGCCGCGCGAAATAGCCGAAGTATCCTCCACCATGGTCAAAGGCCTGGTCGGCCCCCAAGGATGGCGCGACATGATAGGCCGCTACCTCCCCGACCCCGTCTATCAAAAAATCCTGCAAGACCACAAAATAAACACATAAAACAAAGGCCGTCCGAACATTTCAGACGGCCTTTCCATTTTCATGGATTATTGACGGGCAAACATCAACGCCTGCAGGTTTTGATTCAACGTTTCCATATCCAACCAACCGGCGTTAATAAATAACATCAAAATCACCGTACCCACGCACAGCATGCCGATACCATACAACACATAACCCACCAAAACACGGCCTACCGTCGCATTTCCCATCCACATCAAACCGCGCACCTGCACCACAAACACCCAAGCCTGCCACAACAGCGCAAACACAGCCAACGCCGGCACATACAACACCAGCAACAGCGGCAAGAGCAAAGCCTCAGACACCAAAATAAAGCCCCACAAAGGCAGCCGGGGCGCACCGTAATAATGCAGTACCTTGCGCATCGAGCGGCTCAACACCAACCATTTCACCATCACCAAAATCACCGACAGGCACACCGCCGCCGTGCCACTGCCAAACAAAGGCGACATGCTGGCCGCGTTCACCACACCTAACAGCAGCAGCACCGCCGCCATCACCAAAGGCGAATACAAATACGTCTCCGGAGAACGATAGCGCAAACGCAAAACATCCCACATATCACGAACAAACATATACAGCATGGCATAAATCCAAAGCAAAAAAGCCGATTGTATCTTAGGCCGTCTGAAAATCAAACCGGCAAACTTAAAAACCGCCAATTAAAACGAAAAATAATTCAATACAAAACAAAATCTTAATTTACCGCTTCAAAAATAAAGCCTACAAACGCTTGCACAAGGCAACGAAATTTGGTTTAATTCACATCTCGCAACGAAACACGCGAAGGCCAGATAGCTCAGTTGGTAGAGCAACGGATTGAAAATCCGTGTGTCGGCGGTTCGATTCCGCCTCTGGCCACCACCAACCGCCTTGAAGCGGTTATTTTTTTATCTATACGATTTGCACGCCATACTTAGCGCAAATCCCATTCCAGACCATGCGTCCCGATTTCCACACAAGGCCGTCTGAAAAATTTCAGACGGCCGTTGTTCATGTTGGCATGGCATAAAAATCCGCTTTACCGCCCCATTCCGACAGAATACGGCGCTTCCATCCAAATCGGCTGAAACCTTCACGAACATACTGAATATGAATAAAGTTCAAGGCCGGTCAGTTTACTATATAATACCGTCCAAACCAACCATAACTTACTCATTGCAGGGAAGATAATGAAAAAAGTGCTGATTGTACATTACTCGCAAACGGGGCAGCTCTCCAGCCTGGCGCGAAATTTTGCCGCACCGTTGCAAACAACTGGTATACAGGTCGATTGCGTCAATATCGTCCCGGAGCAGGCATTTCCGTTTCCGTGGCCGTTTTGGCGTTTTTTCGATACCTTTCCTGAAACCGTCCATTTAAAACCCGCCCCGATTCTGCCGCCGCACATTCCATCCGAAGATTACGATGTGGTGGTTATTGCCTACACCGTTTGGTTCCTCTCCCCTTCGCAACCGATGACCGCCTTTTTGCAACGCGAAGAAACGCGCCGCCTGCTGGACGGCAAACCGGTCATTACGCTTATCGGCTGCCGCAATATGTGGCTGGGCGCGCAAGAGAAAATGAAATCTTTGCTGAAACAAAACGGCGCCAAACTCATCGGCAACATCGTAAAAATCGATGCCTGCAACAGCGCGGCAAGTTTTATTACCACGCCCGCATGGATGCTGACCGGCGACAAACACTATTTCCGCTCCCTGCCCTCTGCCGGCATTGCTGAAGAAGAATTGGCGGATGCGGCGCGGTTTGGTACGAAATTGCGCGATGCACTGTTAAACCAACAGCCTTTGGACGAAACCCTGTTTCAAAACATGGGCGCAGTGACAGTCAATGAAAAACTGATTTTCAGCGAACGCGCCGCCGGTCGCAGCTTCTTCGTCTGGGGCAAGCTTTTGATGGCGGCAGGCCATATTTCTCCGCTTTTGCGCCGTGCGCTGCTGTGCTTTTACATCGTATTTTTATTGACGATGATTTTGGTAGTTTTACCCGTCAGCGTGATTTTGAAAAAACTGCTGCATCCGCTGCTCAAAGGCCGTCTGAAAAAGCTGGCGGATTATTATGGACAACCGTCAGGCAGATGATATGTTTCAGACGGCCTCAAACCAGGAATCCATCATGCACGAAGTGATCCACTACCCCGAGCGCCGTCGCTTTCAAATCGATATTGACGGTTTGGAAGCAGGCTATATCAGCTATACCGAACACAACGGCGGCTGGGACGTAAGCCATACCGAGATCTCGCCCAACTTCCGTCATCGCGGCATTGCCAAACTGCTGGTGAGCGCGCTGATGGAATACGCCGAAACACACCACATCCCGTTGACTGCAAGCTGCGACTACGCGGCGGGGTTTATCGGTTGATTATTTTGACAAACACATCATGACATCGAATAACACACTCAAAGACGTTTATCTCAACCGCGTTTCTGCCTTCTTGCCCAACGCCCCCGTCGGCAATGACGAAATGGAAGCCGTCCTCGGCATGGCAGGCGATGTGCCTTCACGCGTGCGCCGCATGATTTTGCGCTCCAACGGCATTTTGTCGCGCTATTACGCCATCGACCCCGAAAGCCGCCGCACGACGCACACCAATGCCGAATTGGCCGCCGAAGCGGTCAACGGCCTATTTGCCCAAGGCGTTCCAGCAGAAGCCATCGGCAGCCTGGCCTGCGCCACTTCCTACCCTGACCAAACCATGCCCGGACACGGTGTGATGGTGCATGGTTTGCTGGATATACCGCCTTGCGAAGTGTTCAGCATGGCAGGCGTATGCGCGGCAGGTATGGCGGCGATGAAACACGCCTACAACGCCGTGCGTACCGGCGAACACGCACATGCAGTTTCCGTTGCTTCCGAAAACGCCTCGGCGGTCATGCGCGGCGAAGTGTTCCAAAGCGAAACCGACCATAAAAAACTGGAAAACGCGTCCCCCGAAATCGGGTTTGAAAAAGACTTTTTGCGCTGGATGCTGTCTGACGGCGCAGGCGCGGTGTATCTGTCCGACCGTCCCAATTCAGACGGCCTCAGCCTGAAAATCCATTGGGTAGACCTGCTTTCCTACGCCAACGAAATGCCGCCCTGCATGTATGCCGGCGCAGAATTCCGCGACGGCGTATTTGAAGGCTGGAAACACGCCGATGCCGATTACGGCCGCCGCCACAGCCTGATGGCGGTCAAGCAGGACGTCAAACTGCTGAACGAAAACATCGTCCGCTATACGGTGGAAAAACCCCTCTCCCAAATCGCCGCCAAACACGGCATCCGTGCCGAAGAAATCGATTGGTTCCTGCCCCACTACTCTTCCGGCTTTTTCCGCGACCGCCTTTCAGACGGCCTGAAAAACATCGGCTTCGACATTCCGCAGGAAAAATGGTTTACCAATCTGCACAGCAAGGGCAATACGGGTTCGGCCTCGATTTACATCATCCTTGAAGAATTTATGCGCACTTTCCCCATCGAACACGGCCAAAAAATCCTGTGTTACGTTCCGGAAAGCGGACGCTTTTCAACATGTTTCATGCTTTTGGAAGCAGTAAAGGCCGTCTGAATGAAGATTGACGACATTCCTCAAGACAACAGCGCCAGCTACCACGGCCACCGCAAAGTCATCTACGGCACCCGCGACGGCCACTACGAAGCGGCCACCAGCAACGGTTGGCAGGACGAAGCCTACGCCACCGAAATGGCGGTGTTCGAACTCGATGCCCAAACGCAGGCCGCGCGCGAAGCCGTCAAAAAAGGCGAATACTCGCCGCTGTACTACCATATGTTCCGCTGCCGTTATGATGAAACCGGCTTGGCCCTGGCGGCAGGCGTATGGAAATGGCAGCTTCGTCGGCATTTCCGCCCCGAAGTGTTCGCCAAACTACCGGCCAAAACCCTGCAAAAATACGCCGATGCCTGCCAAATCAGCATAGACGGCCTCAAACAAACCAATATTTAAAGTCCCTCATGATTACCCTGCATTCGCTCAACCAATCCCGCGCCCTGCGCATTGTTTGGCTGCTTGAAATCCTCGGTACGCCCTACCGCCTGCAAACCTACCGCCGCCATCCCGACACTTTGCTCGCCCCTGACGAACTTAAAGCCATCCATCCCTTGGGCAAATCGCCTTTATTGGATGATGACGGCTTTATCTTGGCGGAAAGCGGCGCGATTACCGACTACCTGATTCAAACCTACGGCAACGGCCATCTGATGCCCGAACGCGGCAGCCGCGAATACTGGCAATATCAACGCTGGCTGCATTATGCCGAAGGTTCGCTGATGCCGTTATTGCTGCTCGGACTGGTGTTCCGCCGGATTGAAAGCGCGCCCATGCCGTTTTTCGTCAAACCGATTGCCCGCAAAATCAGCGGCAGCGTCAAAAGCAGCTTTATCCATCCGCAAGCCGCGATGCATCTTTCCCACATCGACAGCGAGTTGGAAAACCGCGAATGGTTGGTCGGCAACAGCCTCAGCGGTGCCGACATCATGATGAGCTATCCGCTGCAAGCCGCAGCCGACCGCTTCGATTTTGCCGATTACCCCAATATCCGCGCTTATTTGCAGCGCATCGAAGCGCATGAAGCCTACCGCCGCGCCGTTAAAAAAGCAGGTTCGCCTTTATTGAAACTCGACAAATAAAACAAAGCCGTCTGAAACGTTTTCAGACGGCCTGAAACCTTGGTTCACTTATCGAATAGCTTTGCGATAAACGGCGTTTTTACCAACGCGCCGCCCGAGTGCTTTGTTCGCCCTCGCCGTTCCACTATAATGGCAACCCATATCCTTCTAAAAAAATAACACCATGCCAACCGACAACCGCCCGACTCTTGCCATCGACACCAGCACATCCTTTCTGTCCATCGCATTGGAACATCAAGGCGAAATCCGCCTGTTTCATGAAAACGTCGGCACCAAGCAATCCGAACAAATCCTGCCGCAAATCGAACGCCTCTTTAAAGAAGCGGGCATCACGGCCGCCGATTTGGGCTGCATCGTTTATGCACAGGGCCCCGGCGCATTTACCGGCCTGCGTATCGGCGCAGCGGTTGCACAAGGTTTGGCCACACCGTTTGACACGCCCATGATCGGCATTCCCTGCCTCGATACCGCCGCTTCAATGCTGCCGCCATCCAGCTGCGTCCTGGCAGCCACCGATGCGCGTATGGGCGAAGTATTCTACGCATGGTTTGATACGCAAAACCACGTCCGCTTGAGTGATTACACGGTTGGCAAAGCCGCCGCCATTGCCGCGCCCGAAGACAAAACGCCTAGCGGCGGCATCGGCAATGCCTTTGCCCTCGCCGACAAACCGCCTTTTGACGGTCAAGCCGATATGCCGACCGCCGCCGACTATCTCAAACTTGCCCGCAGCGGCCGCTATGTTACCACCGATGCGGCACACGCCGAGCTGCTCTACGTCCGCAACAAAATTGCCCTGACCGCGCAAGAGCAAGCCCAACAAAAGGCCAAACCGTGAACCTGCGCCCAGCCTTACTTGCCGACTGCCCCACCCTTGCCGCCATCGACGCACAAGGCAATCCTTCGCCGTGGACGGCGCAGCAGTTTGAATCGGCGGTTCAACACCATCCCGACAGCGTTTGGCTCAGCCAGGCAGACCACCAAATTACCGGCTTTATCGTGTGGCAAACCGTGTTTGACGAATCCGAGCTGCACCTGATTGCCGTCGCGCCCGAATACCGCCGCCAAGGCATTGCGTCCGCCCTGCTGCAACACTGGCAAAACACTGTGCAACAGCAAGGCGCAACCCGATTGCTGCTCGAAGTCCGCGCAAGCAATGAAACCGCGCAACAGCTCTACCGCAAACACGGCTTCCAAACCTGCGGTCGCCGCAAAAACTACTACGCCCTGCCTGACGGTGGCAGCGAAGATGCCGTATTGATGGAGAAATCATGTTAAGCAGCCGCTATCTGCACCTGCACGAAGCCTTGGGCTTGGGCCCGATGTGGCTGAACCAAAACGCCAAAATCATCCATGCCGCGCCTCAAACCGCAGCATCAGCCGCACCCGTCCGCCCCAAAACCATTGCTGCCGACACCGCGCAAGCCGTGCGTACTTTATCGGCTGGTGCATATCAGGCACGCACTGCCGCCATTGCCACTGCGCAAACGGCCAAACCTGCTGTCCGCGTTCCCGAAGCAACACCCAAAGCCATTGTCGAAACAACAGCAAAAACAGAAAAAGTCGCGCATTCAGACAATCTGCCCCGCCTTGACGTAACCATCAGGCCGTCTGAAATCATGGTGGTCAGCATTTGCCCGTCCACCGAAGACAGCCTGCACGGTACGCTGTTTAGCGGCGACGTCGGCACGCTTCTCGACAACATCCTCGCCGCCATCGGCCTCAAGCCCGATCAGGCGCACAAAACCGCATGGGTCAAAACCGCGCCAGTATTCACCGCCCTCCCCGATGCCGAACACATCCGCTCCGAGCTTGCCGAAATGCAAAACGAGTTGACCGCTTCGCAAGCGCGCGCAGTATTGTTTCTCGGCAAAATCTTCGACAGCCCCGACATGATCGGGCTGATGAACGAATTGTGCGCAGAGCGGCCGCATTTCGTCATCCCCCACCCCGCCCGCCTGCTGATGCAGCCGCAACTCAAAGCGCAGGCATGGCAAATCTTAAAGCCATTGAAACAGCTTTTGGCCAAGGCCGTCTGAACATTCTGTTCAATCTGAAATCAGGTTTCCCACCAACAAAAAAGGGCGTGTCCGACACGCCCTAATGTTTTCAATATTCCGCCGAATGCCAAAAAGGCTGACCCACCGTCGGCGTACTGGCGCGCGCTTTCTCACGCGCCTCCACAGGTTCCGCCTCATAAGCCAGACGGCCCGACTCGACCGCAAGCGCAAAAGCGCGTGCCATATTGACCGGATCTCCGCTGCGGGAAACGGCGGTATTCAGCAGCACGCCGTCAAAACCCCATTCCATCACTTGCGCCGCCTGCGAAGGCAAACCCAAGCCTGCGTCGATAATCAGCGGCGTGTCGGGCAGGCGTTCGCGCAGAACTTTCAGCGCATAAGCATGAACTGCGCCCAAACCTGTGCCAATCGGCGCCGCCCACGGCATCAACGCCTGACAGCCTGCGTCGAGCAGTCTGCGACAGGCAATCAAATCCTCGGTGCAATAAGGCAGCACTTTGAAGCCGTCTTTAATCAGGATTTCTGCCGCTTCGACGAGCTGGAACACATCCGGCTGCAACGTGTCATCATCGCCGATAAGTTCGAGCTTGATCCAATCGGTATCAAACACTTCGCGTGCCATTTGCGCAGTGGTCACAGCTTCCTGCACACTTTGACAGCCTGCGGTATTGGGCAACACAGGTACGCCCATTTCTTCCAACAACGACCAAAAGCCCTGCCCGTGCGCTTCGCCGCCGCTGCCGGCACGACGCAACGAAACGGTAATCATCGCCGGTTGCGCGATTTGGACAGACTGCTTGAGGATTTCCGGCGTCGGATAAGCAGCCGTACCAAGTAGCAGCCGTGAAGGGAAAGTTTCTCCATATAAGGCAAACATGATGGATTCCTTTGTATTGTTTTTTAGATTTTAAACATGGGGCAATCGGGCAACCCTGCCCGATATTCAAACAGGCAAAAGTCGGGCGCAAATACCCGACCTGTTGATTGCAAACCGCTTATCCGCCGACTACGGGGCGCACGATGTCCACTTTATCGTTTTCATTCAAAACCGTTTCCGCATACGCGCCTTTGGCGACAAAATGGGTATTGACGGCAACAGCAAACGGCTTTTGCGGCACGGTTTGGGTAATAAGGTCGGCAACGGTTGTGCCGTTTAATGTGATGGTTTCATTGTTCAATATAATCTTCATGATGTTTGCTCCTCTTGTCAGACTTCTTATTTTCAAACGACCTTATTGATTCCACAAAGCCTGAAACGCTTTAACCACGGCTTCGGGATTTTCCACTTCGGTAACGGCGCGGACGACGGCGAGTGAGGAAACGCCGGTGGCGAGTACGGCTTGGGCGTTGTTCAAATCGATGCCGCCGATGGCGACGACGGGCGTGCCGCCTGCCTGTTTCACATACTCGCGCAGTTTGTCCAAGCCTTGCGGGGCGGTGGGCATTTGTTTGGTTGTGGTCGGGAAAATCGCGCCGCTGGCGACGTAGCTGGGATGTACGGACAGGGCGCGGTCGAGTTCGGCGACGGAGTGCGTACTCAAACCCAAGCGCAAACCAGCGGTGGCGATAGCGGCGAGGTCGGCTGTGTCCATGTCTTCCTGCCCAAGATGTACGCCGTATGCACCTGCAGCAATCGCTTCGCGCCAGTGGTCGTTGATGAAAAGCTGGGTTGCGCTGTTTTGGCAGGCTGCGACGCAACGTTCGATTTCGCGTTTCAACTCGTCGCCATGCAAGGTTTTACAACGCAGTTGCACCGTGTCGGCACCTGCTTTGACCATGCGCTCCACCCAATCGGCGGTGGGAACGACGACGTAGAATTTGAGCGGGGATTTTAGGGGCGGGAAGGTCATGGGGTGTCCTTTTTCATTTCTTACGGAGCAATAAAGGTTGTCTAAAAACATCGAGTATTCGCATTCATGCCGTAGAGCAGAAGAGGGGCGATACTTGATGGGAAGCTTTCGCTTTTATAACCAACGGCGGACGCGCCGACAGTAAGACTCGTACTCTGCGCCGAATTTCTGCGCCAAAACGCGTTCTTCGGGCATGATTTGAAACCACGTCATATAGGCAACAAATGCAGCCAAAAACAACCACGGCAGCGGGTGCGCCAAATAGCCCGCCCATGCGACCAGCCAGCAGCCCAGACCCGCATACATCGGGTTGCGGCTGAAACGGTACACGCCGTCTGAAACGAAGTGTTCGGTTTGTTCGGGGTTGAGCGGGCTGACGGTCGTGCGCACACGGCGAAACGCCCACACACCTAATACGCTCAACAGAGTCCCAAACACCATCAAAACAACCGACAGCAATATAGGAAAGCGCGGCAGTATGCCGGCCAACGCCGACACTTGGACAGAGACGTACATCAACAACGCACAAATAAAACATATCGCCGGCGGCGGAATTTTGGTTTCTAAATTCATATTGTTACCTTTATAAAACTGATAGCGCGGCGTTTTCAGACGAACTAAAGCTTATTTTACCTCAAGCTTATTTTCCAATATACGCCAAACCGCTTTCTTCATCACGTTCGGGCGCGTCTTTTCCGTCAAACAGTGCCACTGCCAATCTGACGGCGGCGGCGGTTACGGCGAGAGAAATCATGAAACCGTGGCGGAAACAGCCGAAAATCTGTGTTTAGGTTTCGGCTGTTGGGGGGAATGGCTTTTTTGCAAAGGTCTCGGCCTTTTAAACGGTTTGAAAAAGGACGTGTCGAACACGTCCTTTTTTCCTATTACAACAGGAATATGGTTGCCAATCCCAAGAAAATCAGGAAGCCGCCGGAGTCGGTTACCGCGGTAATCAGCACCGAGCTGCCCAATGCCGGGTCGCGTCCGGCTTTGTCCATCATAACGGGGATGAGGACACCGACGGTCGCGGCAAGCAAAAGGTTCAAAGTCATTGCGGCCACCATGACCAAACCGATACCGATGTTGCCGTAGAGCAGCCATGAAATCACACCCATTACCGTGCCCCAAATAATGCCGTTGACGAGGGCGACACCGACTTCTTTTTTCAGCAGGCGGCCTGCCTGTGTGCTGGTCATTTGTCCCATCGCCATGGCGCGGACGATCATGGTGATGGTTTGGTTGCCGGAGTTGCCGCCGATACCGGCGACGATGGGCATCAGTGCGGCCAGTGCGACGATTTTTTCGATACTGCCTTCAAATGCGCCAATCACGCGGCTG
This sequence comes from Neisseria sp. HMSC070H10, assembly GCF_001837635.1. Lineage (NCBI taxonomy): Bacteria > Pseudomonadati > Pseudomonadota > Betaproteobacteria > Neisseriales > Neisseriaceae > Neisseria > Neisseria sp. HMSC070H10. Next base: position 71,435 of record NZ_KV833364.1, on the reverse strand, counting down.
GCGATGAAGGCGGTACACAGGTTGATGGCAAGCCACATCCAGCGGTTTTTCACCGAGTCCCAAATCGGGGCGAACAAGTCCTCTTCTTCTTGCAAACCGGCCATGTTCAACATGTCGGCTTCGGATTCTTCACGGATCACGTCCACCATTTCGTCAATGGTGATCCTGCCGATCAGCTTTTTGTTTTCATCGACAACCGGCGCGGTCACCAAGTCATAACGTTCAAACGCCTGCGCCGCTTCTTCCACGTCGTCTTCGGGACGGAAGCGCACGACATCGGTGGCCATCACGTCTGCCACCATGTCTTCGGGATCGGCGACCAAGAGTTTGCGGATGGGCAGTACGCCTTGCAACACGTCGTTTTCATCGACCACGAAAATCTTGTCGGTATGGTCGGGCAGGCTGTCGAAACGGCGCAAGTAGCGTAACACGACCTCACACGTCACATCGGCGCGGATGCTGACCAATTCAAAGTCCATAATCGCACCGACTTGGTTGTCTTCGTAAGACATCGCCGCTTTGACCTGCTCGCGCTCTTCTTCATCACGCGTTTGCAGCGCTTCGTACACCACTTGGTGCGGCAAGTCGTCTGCCAGTTCTGCCAATTCGTCTGCGTCCAAATCATCGACAGCGGCCAACAGCTCGTCTTTGTCCATGGACTCGATCAGCATTTCGCGTACGGAGTCGGATACTTCCAGCAAGACTTCGCCGTCGTCTTCAGGGGCGACCAAAAGCCAAACGATGTTACGCTCGCGCGGCGGCAGGGATTCCAAGACGGCGGCCACGTCGGCAGGGTGCAACTCGGCCAAGAGGACGGTCAGCTCGGTAAACTTATCGCGCAGGCTTTCGTCTTCAATCGGCATGCCTGCTTCAATTTGTTCAAAGGACGGCTCGAGGATTTCGCATAAGGCGTGGATGCGGTCGATATCGTCAGAAATGCGGTCTTCTACCACATCATTGTCGGGGATATTGTCGAGATTCGGAGGGGTTTGTTCGATGCTCATAAATGCTCCGCCCGCCGGACGCGGGAAGGCATTTCGGCGGGATGATTATTGTTGTTGTGTATCAGATGGGAAGTTCAAAGGCGAACTGGGAAGGTCCATAATTCGAGCCTGCTGAGAGGCGCAGAGTTGTAAACGGTGCATATTCTACTCTTTTTTAGGCCGTTTTACCATTTTTAACGGGAAAGGCCGTCTGAAATTTAAGTTTCAGACGGCCTTTTCATTTGCTCAAACCTTATTCTTTAGGCAGGCGCAGGACGGAGACGATGAATCCGCCCCAAATGACGATCAATGCGACAAGCATCATAATAATGGCTGAAGTACTCATTATTCGTCTCCTTCACGTTCGTGTTCATGTTCGTCTTTGACGTTGAAGTTCTGACCATGTTTCCACGGCAAGAAAGATAGCAGGACAGACAATACCAAGAGAGTGCCTACCATGCCCCAACCGAAGATATTGAGGAAGCTGTCAGGATAGCCGCTGTAATTCTCTTTTAAGAGGCTGGCAGTATCTTGATACAGCATATAGCCGAGCATAGCGACGGTAACTACCACGCTGGCTGTCCACACTTTACCGACACGGATAGAAGACAGCGCATTCAAATGGTTGCGCAGTTCCGGCAGCTTGTGCAACAGGACAATCGCCAGAACGTAAACAAAACCAGAAGCCACAATGCCGTAAGTATTGATGAATTTGTCCAACACATCCAACACAGGCAGGCCGGTAGTCGTACCGAACAGCAAGGTAGAAATAATTGCCATTGGCACGCCTGCAATCAGCGTTGCGCTGACACGGCCAATGTTCATTTTGTCTTGAATCGCAGCCACAATCACTTCAACGATGGAAATCATCGAAGTGACACCGGCAAACACCAGAGAGCCGAAGAACAACACGCCGATCAACGCACCCATAGGGGCTTGGTTAATGATGGTCGGGAACGCGATAAACGCCAAGCCGATACCGTTGGATGCCACTTCGCTGACTTCTTTGCCTGCGGTTTGAGCCATAAAGCCCAATGCAGCAAATACGCCGATACCGGCGAGCAACTCGAAGCTGCTGTTGGCAAAGCCGACAACCAAGCCTGTGCCGCCCAAGTCGGTTTTTTTCTTCAGGTAAGAAGAATAAGTAATCATGATGCCGAAGCAGATGGAGAGCGAGAAGAAAATCTGGCCATATGCGGCTACCCAGACTTTCGGATCCGCCAAACGGCTCCAGTCAGGCGTAAACAAAGCGTTCAAACCTTTTGCCGCACCCGGCAGAGTCAGCGCAATGCCCACCATGATGACGAACATCACCACCAACAAAGGCATGAAGAATGTAGATGAACCGGCCACGCCTTTTTGTACGCCCAAAGCCATAATTGCCAGCGTAAACACCCAGACGGCAATCAGCGGGCCGGCAACTTTGCCGACAAAATCCAAGCCCAAGTCTTTGGCATCGGCCATTTGCAGGAAGTCTTTGAAGAAGAATGCCTGCGGATCCGCACCCCATGCCGAAGTCAAAGAATAATAGGCATAGCTTGCCGCCCAGCCGACAATCACGGCGTAGTAGATACAGATGATGACGTTGGTCAGGAAGTTCCACCAACCCATCGGCTCAAACAAACGGCCGAGGCGGCGGAAAGCCAAAGGTGGCGAGCCGCGGTAACGGTGGCCGATGGCGTAGTCGAGCAGCAACAGCGGAATACCTGCCGTCAACAGCGCAACCAAGTAAGGGAGGACGAAAGCACCGCCGCCGTTGTCGAAAGCGATGTAAGGGAATCGCCAAATGTTGCCTAAGCCCACGGCCGAGCCGATGGCAGCAAACATAAAGGCGCGGCGACTGCTAAACGTCGCGCGTTCGCTGGATTGAGAATTTGACACGATGAACCTCTTAAAAGTCGAGTGCCGCCAAGGCCGTTCAGCCTTGCGCGTATATATTTAGGAATCAGGCCGGGCAAGCCGGTCGGTTAAAGTAGATATTCGGACAAGGATAATATCCGGTATAGAGGATGCACCGCTTATGGCCATGCAAACATAATCTGACCTTATCGTAAAAAAATTTAACACTGTTGACAAGTCATAATTAAATTAAAATCACAAGCAAAATCTTCATACACTACGACTAAAACCTTCATACACTTATTTATATAACCCCCAAACACAGCTCAATCCACCGTTTTTCCCTCCCTTGTTCCGACAATTTTCCCCTTTGCTAAAAACTGCCCTCCCCTTATCCGGCAAGGAAAATCGGGAATTCAAGGCGTTTAAATTCCACGTCATCAAAAAAATGTTCAGACGGCCTTTTACTTTTACTCGATTAAACCCAGGCCGTCTGAAAATTACACTGTTGTATGTTGTAATCAAAAGCCACACTCACATTCTGTTTAATATAAACAAAAACAATCCGCCTTTTCTCGTTTCATTCATTACCATGATTTAAAACGAGCATAAAACACTAAAAATAGAATTAATGAAAAATAAAATTTCAAAAAATATAAAATAATATTAAATTTAAACCTTTATTTCTACTCTAATCATCTACAATTAAAAATAATCGAACCTAAAATTTTCAATAAAACATTAATTACACAGCACTACATTTTTGCTATAATTGCCACCATTCACTCCATAACCCAAACCCAAAAGAAGAGGAAAAGCCATGGGTATCAAAGTTGCCATCAACGGTTACGGCCGCATCGGCCGCCAAGTAGTGCGCGCTATTTTTGACTACAAACTGCAAGACCAACTCGACATCGTTGCCATCAATGCCAGCGGCAGCATCGAGACCAATGCTCACCTGACCAAATTCGACACTGTTCACGGCCGCTTCAACTCTGAAGTTTCCCACGATGAGAAACACCTCATCATCGACGGTAAAAAAATCCCTTACTTCTCTACCCGCAACCCAGCCGAATTGCCATGGGGTGAATTGAGCGTTGACCTGGTCATGGAATGTACCGGCGCGTTCACCAGCAAAGAGAAAGCCAAAATCCACTTGGAAAGCGGCGCGAAAAAAGTGCTGATTTCCGCTCCCGGCGGCGATGACGTTGACGCAACCATCGTTTACGGCGTAAACGACGACGTGATTACCGACGATATGACCGTTATCTCCAACGCGTCTTGTACCACCAACTGCCTGGCGCCTGTGGCCAAAGTGTTGAACGAAAACATCGGTATCGTAAACGGCGTGATGACCACCATCCACGCGCTGACCAACGACCAAACCGTCACCGACGTACGCCACAAAGACCTGCGCCGTGCGCGTAGCGGCGTGGAAAACATGATTCCGACCAAAACCGGCGCGGCAAAAGCCGTCGGTTTGGTATTGCCGGACCTGAAAGGCAAACTCGACGGCCTCGCCATCCGCGTACCGACCGTCAACGTTTCCCTGGTTGACCTGAGCTTCCAAGCAGGCCGCGACACTTCCGCCGAAGAAATCAACGCGCTGATGAAAGCCGCTTCCGAAGAAGGCCGTCTGAAAGGCGTATTGGCCTACAATACCCTGCCACTGGTTTCCATGGACTTCAACCACACTACCCAAGCCAGCACATTTGACTCTACGCTGACCAAAGTAACCGCAGGCAAAATGGTTAAAGTGTTCGCATGGTACGACAACGAGTGGGGCTTCAGCTGCCAAATGCTGAACACCGCGCGCCGTATGTTCGGTTTGGAAGTACGTCCGTTCTAATCGGCTTCCAACACAAAGGCCGTCTGAAACATCTTTTCAGACGGCCTTTTGTATTTCCTTTAAAATATTGCATTCCCATTTCTTTTCAGACGGCCTCTTCATGTTTCCCAACGAATCCGCCCCAAACCTCCTGCAAGGCTTAAACCCCGAACAACTCTCCGCCGTAACCTGGCCGCCGCAATCCGCCCTCGTTTTGGCAGGCGCAGGCAGCGGCAAGACGCGCGTACTGACCACGCGCATCGCATGGCTTTTGCAAAGCGGACAAGCCAGCGTACACAGCATTATGGCGGTAACGTTTACCAACAAAGCCGCCAAAGAAATGCAGACCCGTTTGGGCGCGATGATTCCCGTCAACGTCCGCGCCATGTGGCTCGGCACGTTCCATGGCTTGTGCCACCGCTTTTTGCGCCTGCACCACCGCGACGCAGGCCTGCCCTCCTCCTTCCAAATCCTCGACAGCGGCGACCAGCTTTCCCTGATCAAACGCCTGCTCAAAAGCCTCAATATCGCAGAAGAAATCATCGCGCCGCGTTCGCTGCAAGGATTTATCAACGCGCAAAAAGAATCCGGTTTACGCGCTTCCGTCTTGAGCGCGCCCGATCCGCACACCCGCCGCATGATTGAGTGCTACGCCGAATACGACAAAATCTGCCAACGCGAAGGCGTGGTCGATTTTGCCGAACTCATGCTCCGCAGCTACGAAATGCTGCAAAACAACGAAATCCTGCGCCAACACTACCAAAACCGCTTCAACCATATTCTGGTCGACGAATTCCAAGACACCAACAAGCTGCAATACGCCTGGCTGAAACTGATTGCCGGCAACCACGCCGCCGTCTTTGCCGTCGGCGACGACGACCAAAGCATTTACCGATTCCGCGGCGCAAACGTCGGCAACATGACCGCGCTGATGGAAGAATTCCACATCGACGCGCCCGTCAAACTCGAACAAAACTACCGCTCCGTCGGCAACATCCTCGCCGCCGCCAACGCCGTTATCAAAAACAACGACGAACGCCTCGGCAAAAACCTGCGCACCGACGCCGAAGCAGGCGACAAAATCCGCTACTACTCCGCCTTTACCGACCTCGAAGAAGCCCAATTCATCGTGGATGAAACCAAAGCCCTCGAACGTGACGGCTGGGATTTGGACGAAATCGCCGTCCTCTACCGCAGCAACGCCCAATCGCGCGTTATCGAACAAAGCCTGTTCCGCAGCGGCATCCCCTACAAAATCTACGGCGGGCTGCGCTTTTACGAACGCCAAGAAATCAAACACGCCCTTGCCTATCTACGCCTCGCCGTCAATCCCGACGACGACAACGCCCTCTTGCGCGTGATTAACTTCCCACCGCGCGGCATCGGCGCACGCACCATCGAAAACCTTCAGACGGCCTCAAACGAACAAGGCATCACCCTCTGGCAGGCAGCCTGCAATGCCGGCGCAAAAGCCACCAAAATCGCCGCCTTCGTCCGCCTCATTGAAGCCCTGCGCAACCAAGTCGGACAAATGCCCCTGTCCGAAATCATCGTCGGCATCCTCAAAGACAGCGGCCTGACCGAACACTACAAAACCCAAAAAGGCGACAACCAAGACCGCCTCGACAACTTAGACGAACTTGTCAACGCCGCCATCGAGTTCAAACCCGAAGACAGCAACTTTGAAACCCTGCCAGAAAACATTTCAGACGACCCCGCCTTCCCCATCCTCGCTTTCTTGAGCAACGCCGCCCTCGAATCCGGCGAAAACCAAGCAGGCGCAGGCGAAAAAGCCGTCCAACTGATGACCGTCCACGCCTCCAAAGGCTTGGAATTCAACGCCGTCTTCCTCACCGGCATGGAAGAAGGCCGCTTCCCCAGTGAAATGAGCCTTGCCGAACGCGGCGGCCTCGAAGAAGAACGCCGCCTCATGTACGTCGCCATCACCCGCGCCCGCAAACGCCTCTACATCACCATGGCGCAACAACGCATGCTGCACGGACAAACCCAATTCGGCATCGTCTCCCGCTTCGTCGAAGAAATCCCGCCCGAAGTATTGCACTACCTATCCGTCAAAAAGACCGCCTACGACAGCTACGGCAGCCCGCGCCAAACCGCCACATTCAAAGACAAAATCATCGACGACTTCAAACAGCCGCAAACCTACGCAGGCTTCCGCATCGGCCAAAACGTCCGCCACGCCAAATTCGGCACCGGCGTCATCATCGATGCCGTGGACAAAGGCGAATCCGCCCGACTGACCATCAACTTCGGCAAACAAGGCGTGAAAGAGCTGGATACCAAGTTTGCGAAATTGGAAGAGATGTGAAAAGGAAGATGGCATAGGCCGTCTGAATCCGGTAACAGCAAATTTTGCCCAAACCTCCGCCGTCATTCTCGCGCAGGCGGGAATGACGGACGATAAAAGTCGGGTATAGATACCTAACCCCTGTTTATAGCTGAAATCAATAAGGAAGAACATTATGTCCCAAGTTTTTAAAGATTTTGATTTGTCCTCCGTATGGAAAACTAATAGTTGGGCAGATAAAAACTACAAAGAAGCCCCATTTACACCTGAAATTTTGGCTGCCGTAGAAAGTGAGCTAGGCTATAAATTGCCGCAAAGTTTTATTGAATTGATGGCAGTACAAAACGGCGGGATATTTGTTAAAAACTGCTTTCCGACCACGCAGAAAAATTCGTGGGCGAAAGATCATGTGCAAATTTGCGAGATGTCGGGAATCGGTTTTGAAAAAGAAGGGAGTTTGTGCGGCGCGATGGGGCAAAAACTTTGGCTGGAAGAATGGGAGTATCCGCCTATCGGCGTGTATTTGGCCACCGACCCGTCAGGAGGTCATGCCCTGTTTGCCTTGGACTATCGAGAGTGTGGAAAAGACGGCGAGCCGAAAGTGGTGCTTGTCGAACAAGAATGGGATTTTGAAATAATCGAACTTGCCCCCGATTTTGAAACCTTTATCCGCAGCTTGCGGCATGAAGATGAGTTTTTAGATAACTAATAAAAAGTAGGCCGTCTGAAAATTTTTCAGACGGCCTTTTAACATCTACCTACTAAGCCGAAAAAGCCTTATATGTCATTGAAACGATAATCAGCAAAACCGTTACGACCAAAACCTTACGAATAACTTCTCCGTTTGAATTAATAGCATGGAGGCTACCAAAATGGTTGCCCAACAAATTTGCCAAAATCATCGGGATTCCGATTAGGAACGCCATTTTCCCTGCTATCAAGAAGGCAACAAATGCCCCGATGTTAGAAGCAAAATTGAAAATCTTGGAAGTAGCCGAAGCCTGCAACAACGACAATTTGTTAATGACAAACAAAGCAATGATGAAAATACTACCTGTACCCGGGCCAAAAAAACCGTCATAAAAACCAACAATCAGACAAGTTAAAAATACGGCGATAACGGATTTTTTTATCTCGCCACGCTCGTCTTCTTTTTTCAGCAAAACACCTTTAAACAAAGTTGCCAGCAAGCCTATGGGCAAAAACGCAAGAATAATGTAATTGATGGTTTCCACCGGAAGAATCAAAATGACTTTTGCACCGACAAATGCCCCAATTAAAGCCGCAACAATGCCAACCGGCACAATATGCCATACGATCGAACTGCTCTTCATAAAATTTTTAATCGCAGCCACCGTACCGATGGTACTCACCAATTTTTCCTGTGCCAATGCGACCTGAGGCGGTAAACCTACCATCAAAAATGCGGGAATCAAAATCAGCCCTGCTCCGCCCGCAATAGCATCGACATAGCCCGCAATCAAAGACGCGGCAACCAGCAGGAAAAGGCCGATATAAAAATAATCGGCAATAATACTGCCGGGAATAAATAATTGTTCCATGGATTGTTTCCTCTTGATTAAATTTTTTGTTATTAAAAGTTATTAACTGCTCAATACATCGCCCTTCTTCGTCAAAACATATTGATAAACTTCTTCTACCGTAGCCTCGTCATAGCTTTTGCCAAAGCGTTTTTTGTAGCCCAGTTCGTATAGTTTCACATGATGCCCTTCCGGGATTTCGACGCCCACATTTTCCAAACACGATTTGGCGCAATGCAGATGACAGCCGTCAATAACCAACATCGGCCGTCCGGACTGCGCTTTGCGTACCAACGGCGCGACTTTGCCGCCCACGCCGGAAATGCACGACATTTCAAATTCTCCGGCATGGTCGAGCGCTACAGCAGTGTTGTTGGCCAGCTGCGCCACATCGGAACATCCGGAACAAGAATAAATTAAGGGAAGCTCATTGCGGTTAGGCATTTTCTATTTCCTTCGGTAGCGGTTTTTATCTTTATGTGTCCGCCCATGGTCAGTCTGTCGGGCGCATCATGCGCGGTATGTGGATATTCGGGTTACACCCGTTTTCTTTTTTCAGACGGCCTACGGCGTATCCATTTATATATTAAAAGGCATCATAACTCAATACGATTAGACATTCTAGAACAAAGCAGATGCGACCTTCTAAAAAAATAAAGGCCGTCTGAAAACAGATAACGCTGCTTTTTCAGACGGCCTTTTTATTTGAAGTTAATGATTAGGCTTTGTGTTCGCCATCATTCTCTTCTTTGGGCGGAACGGGGGCAAACCAGCCGACCAGAAGCAGCAGCAGGCCGACGATGATGAAGGAGACGATGCGCGCGATACCGCCGCTGTTGGAAAGCTCGATCAGGAAGAGTTTGACGACCACGATGCCCATTAGCGTCGCGCCTGTCATCCAGTAGGAACGCTGTTTGCGGCGGTTGCCGAGTACCATCAAGATGATGGCGGTTACTGCCCAAACGACGGAGAGGCTGGCTTGCAGGCCGAAGGATTGCAGCATGATGTCGAGACGCCAAGTGATGCCGTCGTAGAAATGCCATACGCGCATCACGCCCGCGCTGATCAGCATAAATGCCAAGGCGGCGACTGCGGTTGCCGTGGTACGGCGAAGGTCGGGCGGCAAGGCTTCAGGCAGAGATTTCAGGGCAAACCAAAGCATGCCGGCGCTGGCAAGTTCCACCGGATTGAGCACGGGAATATACGGCAACGGCGAAGGTTGGAACGGCGTGGAGAAGTTGGTCCACAGCATCCAACAGGCAGCGGCAAGGGCGCACAACGGCAAGGCGAAGTGCTGATAAATGGCTTGATGCCGTCTGAAAAATTCGCGGTGGCGCTGCGTATGGAAAACAATCCACATCGCCAAAGGCACAACCAGCCATGAGAGCTGCGACCAAACGCCGGAGAGAAGACCGCCGACATACAGCGCGGTCCAAAGCGTCCAAAGTACGCCGAGTATCGTGATATTGAGTTTGTGCAACCAAATCAGATCATGGCGCGGATAGTTGTTCAAAATAATGAAGTTCAACACGGTGGCGGCGACAAGTGGCAAGGCTGCGGCGGCTGTCCATGCGTGTTCGGTATGGTAGAAGACGAAATGCAGGGCAAACACGGGCAGGAATGCCAAGTTTGCCTGCAACAGCTCTTCCCATTTCAAACGTTTTGCAAACAGCAGCAGGCCGGCAAATATCGGCCACATCCACAACTCGATAAACAGGGTTTCCTCGCCTGTCCATTGCATATAGAGGGCGTAGCTGCCTGTCGCCAACGCAGTAAGCAGGATGATCCAGCCTGAAACCTGCGCAAAGTAAACCTCGTTTCCTTCCGGTTTTTCGCTTGCAACCGGTACGCGCGGATATTGCAACGCGTAGGCAGCCGCAAACAGCAAAGGCGTAGCGGCAATAAGGTACAGATGGCTCAGGAAGCCTTTGGATTCATAAATGATGCTGCTTTGCTGCAACAGGGCGAACAATACATTGCCCAAAGTAAATGTGATAAATACATTCGGCTCATGTTTGCGCCGGCAGAATGCCCACGCCGCTGCCAAAGCAGAGAGAGCGACAATGCTGCCTTGGTCGGCCAAGAAAAGCAAAGGCAAAATAGAGATGTACAGCAAGGCGACAGACAACACGGCCGTCTGAACGGATTTTTCCCATTGCGCCGAACCTTCGCGACGCGAAAAATACCACAGCAAGTAAATTACCGCTCCGACAAGCAACACCACAACCGTTGTAAACCACTGCCCTTCCAAAACGGTATCCGTGCCGAAGCCCTGATAATTGCCCAGCTGAATCAGTGCTGCCAAGAGATAAACCATCAGCGCACCCAAACGGATATGCGGACGCTGTTGGCGCAGACCGAAGAAATAAACCAGTGCGGATTCGGCACTCCACAGGATAACCGTATTGCTCGATTCAAAATAAAGCGGAACGGCAATCGTGAGGAACAATACCGCCAACGCAAAAAACGCCTGACGCAAAATATACAGCCCCTGCTGACGTTTCAGCAGCAGCGCGGCCAGTCCGTAAACAGCGGCAAAACCCAATGCGGAAAGCGCATCCGCGAATGGCCAATGCTCCACCATGCGGTATTGCAGGCCGAACGCCGCCGCCATCGTGCCAAACAATAAAGTATGGTCGAGGACATGCACGCGCAGGCCGTGTGTGTAAATACTGTTGCCAATCTCCTCTAAAGTCGCATTGTCGGCAATCGGCGTAACGCTGTCTTCGCTGTTTTCCGTCAGCTTACGGCGTGCGAACAGATACGCGATAAAGGTATAGAGCAGTCAGTGGTAAATCAGAAAAGGCTCGGTAGTGGAGAAATGTTGCGGCGTATAACTTCGCATGCCCCACAGCGCGGCAATGGCAAAAGTAGCAACAAAACCCGTCAGGTTCAGCGGGCGCCATGCCTTAAACCACGCAATTGCGGCCACACCGGCATTGAGCAGGGCAAGATAAGAGAATAGCACCAAATAATTGCCGCTGCCGTCTGAAGTCAGCAAAGGCGCGGCCATACCGCCGATTAAAGCAACCTGCGCCATAATCTGCGCGTTCTGCCTTACCGCCAGCCACGCCATCAGCACGACCATCGCCACCATCAACCCGAACACGACCGACACAGGCAACAGCGGATGCAGTTTTAATGCCGCCAACGCCGTCAAATACATCACCGCCACGCCGAAACCCTGCAACACCAAGCCATATTCACGCTTACGGCTTTGCAGCTTCCAGCCGCCGACCACCGCCGCCAAACCCGCGCCTGCCACAGTCAGATAACGCAGTTCGACAGGCACATGAACCCGCTCGGAGGCATAGCGCAAGAGGAACGCTAAGCCGAGGAACAGCACCACAATACCGGTTTTCAACAGCGGATTACCGCGCAAGAACCAAGCAACAATCGGATTGTCGGAAAACTTGTACCCTCCATCCTCCGCTTGATTTTTATGGATAACGAATTGACGCGATGGCGCTTCTTCGCTTTCAGACGGCATCGAAGCAACAACAACCTCTTCTTTAGGCAGCCCTGCTTGTTCAGCAACAACCGGAGCAACCGCCTCGACAACTTCTTCCACAACAGGCTCAGGCGAAGCAGCAGCCTTGGCAGAAACAGGATCAATAGGTATAGAAAAAGAAGGGGCAAACGCCTCTTCAATTTTCTGCTTAACAGGCGCAGCTTCCGCCTCAGGCTCAACCCGAACATGAAGCGGCTTAGAGGCCGTCTGAACATCGGCAACAGCCCGAGCCTCAAGCCCCTGCCCTACCTTCGCCTCATCACGGACAGTCTCATGCTCCAACACCGACAAACGCTGTTTCAGCAGCTCGATTTCCTGCTCCAGCTTTTGCATCCTGTCGCCTGCCGTAGCAGATTCAGCCAAACGCTCTTCTTGGCGTTGTTTGGCGATTGACCAAGCAACCAGCCAAAACAATGACCCAATAATCACGCCCGTGGCCATCTCATCAAGAAAATAGCCGATAATAATAGGAATAAGCAGGCCGAAAAACTGCATGAAACACCTGTTTGATAACAATAAGAATATGCCGATTGTAACACCAACAACATTGTTGATGAAAAAAAGAGACAAAAGGCCGAGAATAAAAGCATACGGCGAATAGAATATAGAGAATCGGCATAAAAAAGGCCGTCTGAAAATGTTTAAGGATTTTCAGACGGCCTCAGACATTAAGCATTACCATATTCGTGTTGATATACATACGTAGTTCCAGTTTAATAGTTTTAACTTTAAGGTAGCTGATATAAACGGGATTAAGAGGAAAAATCAGTAGGATTTATTGAAAACAATAAGACATTTATTAAAATTTATAAAGTAAATTATACACAGGTTATCAACAGGCTTCCTGAAAATTTTTTCCTAATTCCTAGGAAAAAAAATATTTCTGTTTTATAATTTGAAAAAATCAAGGAGTTTTTATCATGAAAAGTCAAGATATTCTGCTACTATTGAAAATATTTAGTCTCTCCTACTACGAAAAAATTGACCTTACAAACAAAAAAATGGTGAAATCGGAATTTCTTACTGAACAGCAGAAGAAGCAGTATTATTTAAATATTATTTATAAAAATAAGGAATCAAAATATAACAACTATTACTTGAATAAGTATTATGGTGAAATTGAAAATTTATATTCAAAAATAGATTTCAATAGTCTTTTCGATGAGAATAAATATTCACTTTTATCATTGGAAAAAAGTACAGGTATTAGCAAATCTCAAATTAGTCTTTCATTAAAAAGATGTATTGATTTAAAATTGCTACTGATTCGAGATAGAATACCCTATGTAAATACACAAGATCTCCTGAATGTTGTAATCCCTGCATTAAGATTTTTTTTCCCTATAAAAAAAATAGGTAATGTTAGAGGAATACCTATTTCATATTCATCACCTTTTTTGTATGAGAACATTATATCAGGCAAAAAACTTCCGATGGTGTGGGGAGATGCTAATGGTACAGTAGTAGGGGATGCTATTGAACCACTATATAAGACAGTCCCATATGCTGCGGTAAAAGACCCCCTGCTATATGAATTATTAGTGCTGGTAGATTCAATTAGGCTCAATGCACCTAGGGAAAAACAAGTAGCATTTGAGCAATTAAAAGATATTTTTATGGGAAAATGATGAATACGGCAAGTGAATTACATTTTGATATGCTGAAAAAAGTAGTATCGAAGTTAACACCTTCATTAAGAGAAAAAATTGTTTTTGTAGGAGGCTGTACAACTTGTTTATTTGTAGATGATGTAAGTCAAGAAGAAATTCGCAGTACAGAAGACGTAGACTTGATTATTTCTGTATTAACACATGGTGAATACAGACACTTCCAAGAAGAATTAAAAAGTTGCGGATTTAAAGAGCTTGGCTTAGAAGATGAGGAAGGACCAATATGCAGAATGAAATTAGAGAATATCTTAATAGATCTAATGCCAACAAACGCTATTTTAGGTTTTGAAAATAAATGGTATCCGATAGCTTTTGAAACGGCTGAAAATTATCCATTAGATGAATTTATAATTAAATTGATTCACCCAATTTATTTTTTAGCAACTAAATTTGAAGCATACAACAATCGAGGTAATAGAGACATTCTTGGAAGTAAAGATCTTGAGGATATCTTGATTGTGTTAGATGGGCGAAACCAAATTTACGAAGAACTTTTTAATTTTAAATCTATAGATAATAATGTTATAGAATTTATTCAAGAGCAACTTAAGATATTAAATAACGAAAATTTCTTTTTATATAAATTATATGACTATCCAAATGTTGAAGATAAGATTTGCAGAATATTGGAATTATAATGAAAGTAATTTGGAGAAGTTATCAAGGGAAAGATAGAAAATGTAATAGCGATTATGGCGTTTTTTGTAATTATTCTAATTGCTATGTATTTATAATTGGGGATGCAAAGGAGGAAATTGAATCTCAAAATTTTATTAAATATATTTTAGAGGTTATTGCGAAAGAATTATATTCAGAAAATCGAAATATTTTAAGCATATTGCAACATGCAAAGGAATCATATGTCAGAGAGGTAGGCATGCCAAACAAATTGCCAAATCAAATAGCATCTCTACACATATTGATTGTTAATAAGGAAAATTTCCAAACACAAAGTTTTAATCTTGGTGATTGTAGATTTGGCCATAAAATAAATAACGAATGGAAATGGTTAACGGAACCACATGTTATATCTGGATTGGAACACTATGTTACCCAATCATTTCGTACAAAGAAGTCAATTGGAGAAATTTGTAAACAAGAATTTATTTTAGACCAAAAGGAAAGTTATTGTTTGGGAAGCGATGGATATTGGAAAGAAAATATGAATCAGTCTGATGATCATAGTCAATTATTAATATTAGAACTAGATGTTGAAACACTAGAGACTAGTGATACAACAATAAATTTTAGTATATTTTGAATTATATCTTGAATGAAATGCCGTCTGAAATTTTCAGGCGGCATTTCATTCATATAAGCATCAATGCGCTTCTTCCCAATTCATACCCACGCCCACTTCTGCTACCAGCGGCACGTTCAACATCCCTTCGTCCACTTTCGCCATAATCTGCGGCAGTTTTTCTTTGACTAAATCCAGTTCGGCTTCGGGTACTTCCAATACCAATTCGTCATGCACCTGCATAATCAGTTTGCTTTGCAGGCAGTCCCATGGGGAGGCTTCGCACTCTGAATTCAACCAATGGAACACGTCTATCATGGCGCGTTTGATGAGGTCGGAGGCGGTGCCTTGCATGGGGGCGTTGATGGCGGCGCGTTCGGCTCCGGCGCGGGCGTTGGCGTTTTTGTTGCGGATGTCGGGCAGGTAGAGGCGGCGGCCGAACAGGGTTTCGACGAAGCCTTGCGCGGCGGCTTGTTCTTTGGTGCGTTGCATGTATTCGGCGACGCCGGGATAGCGGGCGAAGTAGCGGTCGATAAAGTTTTTGGCGGAGATGTTGTCGATACCCAATGATTTGGCAAGGCCGTATTGACCCATGCCGTAAATCAGGCCGAAGTTGATGGTTTTGGCGTAGCGACGTTGTTCGGGCGAGACGTTTTCGGGGGCGATGCCGAATACTTCGGCGGCGGTGCGGCGGTGTACGTCTTCGCCGTTTTGGAACGCGGCGATGAGGGTTTTGTCTCCGGAGAGGTGCGCCATGATGCGCAGCTCGATTTGGGAATAGTCGGCGGAAACGATGGCGCTGCCTTGCGGTGCGGTAAAGGCGCGGCGCACGCGGCGGCCTTCGGCGGTACGGATGGGGATGTTTTGCAGGTTGGGGTTGTTGCTGGCGAGACGGCCGGTAATGGCGACGGCTTGGGCGTAGGTGGTATGTACGCGGCCGTCTTTGGGCGAAATCATTTCGGGCAGTTTGTCGGTGTAGGTGGATTTGAGTTTCGCCAGGCTGCGGTTTTGCAGGATGATTTTGGGCAGGGGGTAGTCGGGCGCGAGCTGTTCGAGCACGGCTTCGTTGGTGGAAATGCCGCCTTTGGCGGTTTTTTTCAGGCCTTTGGTGGGGATGCCCATTTTGTCGAACAGGATTTCTTGCAGCTGTTTGGGCGAGTTGAGGTTGAACGGCTGGCCTGCGGCGGCGTAGGCTTCTTGTTCGAGCTTCATCAGCTCGGCGCCGAGTTCTGCGCTTTGGCGGGCGAGTTCGGCGCGGTCGATTTGCACGCCGTTGCGTTCCATTTCAAACAATACCTGCGCGACGGGCAGCTCCATTTTTTCATACATTTCAAGCTGTTTGTCGTCCATTTGCGCGCGCAGGTGTGCTTCGAGGCGCAGGGCGAAATCGGCGTCTTGGGCGGCGTATTCGGTCGCCTGCCCGATGGCGACATCGGCAAAACTGATTTGCTTCGCGCCTTTGCCGCACAGCGATTCGTAGGTAATGGTTTCCAAGCCGAGCCAGCGTTCGGACAATTCGTCCAAGCCGTGTCCGAGATGGCTCTCGATGATGTAGGAAGCAAGCATGGCGTCGCCGGCAATGCCGTTCAGGGCGATGCCGTAGTTGGCGAAAACGTGTTGGTCGTATTTGAGGTTTTGCCCGATTTTTTTCAGGGCAGGGTTTTCCAAATGCGGTTTCAGACGACCTAATACGTCTTGTAAATCAAGCTGTTCGGGCGTGGCGGTCAGGCTGTGGCCTACGGGGATGTAAACCGCTTCGCCTGCTTGAAACGCAATACTGATGCCGACCAGCGAGGCGTTCATCGCGTCTAGGGAGGTGGTTTCCGTATCGATGCCGATTGTGTCCGCTTGCGACAGTTTGTCTAACAAAGCGGCAAACTGCGCTTCGGTGGTAACGGCTTGATAATCCAGCTTTTCAGGCGCGGGGGCATGTTCTCTGATTTTTTCAGACGACGTTTCCATGTCCAACGCAGCCTGTTCGCCTATCGTATCGCTGCCGAACAAATCGCCGTCCGCCGCTTCGTGCATACGGCTTTCTGCTTCCTTCAGCCAAGTGCGGAAGCCCCAGCGTTTGAAATCGACCGCAAGCTGCGACCATTTCGGCGAAGTGCGGCGCAGGCTTTCGAGGCCGTCTGAAAGCTCCGGGTGCAAGTCCACATCGGTTTTAATCGTCACCAAATCATACGAAAGCGGCAGTTGGGGCAGCGCGGCTTGCAGGTTTTCGCCGACCTTGCCCTTGATTTCCGCAGCGTGTTCCATCACGCCAGCCAGCGAGCCGTAGGCTTCCAGCCACTTCACCGCCGTTTTTGGTCCACACTTCTCCACGCCCGGCACGTTGTCCACCTTGTCGCCCATCAGTGCGAGATAATCGCGGATTTGGTCGGGGCGCACACCGAATTTTTCCTTCACGCCTTCAATGTCCAGCGTTTCGCCGCTCATCGTGTTCACCAGCGTCACGCGCTCGTTCACCAACTGCGCCATATCCTTATCGCCGGTGGATACCACCACATTCCAACCTGCTTCGCCTGCCATCGCCGCCAGCGTGCCGATAACGTCGTCCGCTTCGACTTGCGGAATCACCAGTACCGGACAGCCCATCAACCGCACCAAATCCGGCAAGGCTTCCGCCTGCGGGCGCAAATCGTCCGGCATCGGCGGGCGCGTCGCCTTATAGTCGGGGAACATCTCGTGGCGAAAATTTTTGCCCTTAGCGTCAAACACCACCGCGCAATAGTCGTGCACATAATCTGCCCGCAACCGGCGCAGCATGTTCAACACGCCATACATCGCCCCCGTCGGCGCGCCGTCGGGCGCAGACAAATTCTGCCCCATGGCATGATAGGCGCGGTAAAGATAAGAAGAGCCGTCAACGAGAAGGAGTGTGGGTTTATTGGACATGGAGAACCTGCTGTGTGTATGAAAATAATGTACGGATTATAAAGGAAAAGGCCGTCTGAAAACCGAAAATAAGGTTTCAGACGGCCTTAAATATACGGTTTTAAGCATTGCGCCCCAGAATCCCATATTGGATATTTTTATTCAAATGAATACAAACCAAAACAAACGAATATGAAAGCAACGAACCGTATCTCAATCAGTATGCGCATTGCTCAAGAAGATGCTGATTTTATTGCTGAACGCAAAATGGAAGGTGCGAATACGCCATCTGAAAAAATCTGTGAATTGCTCAAGCCGACGTGCTTGGCGCATCCCGGATAAAGTTTAAAAATTTCCTCAAACATCGTCCTTTTCTCATTGTGTATGTTTTTTGGGCTTGGATGTTTATGAAAATCTGATTGCATTTCTTCATTATATAAAATAAGTCAAGTTTTCAGACGACCTTCTTTGTCAGAAAGGTCGTCTGAAAAGAAAAACGCCGCGAGGAGCTTATCCTTGCGGCGTGTGGCGGAACAAATCAATAGTCGATATGTTCGCTGATAATCTTCAGGTCAGGCCATGAAAAGATGATGTCGTATTCGTGTCCGTTTTTGAAGCCTTCAGCTTTCAGTACGGGACGGCCAATATGATCGTCGGCTTCAATTTCATGCACGATGTAACCGCGTTGTTCAAGTATCCGCATCACTTGTGCACGTTTTTGCTCGAAAGACGGATCGCTGTAAATTTTGTATTCGATGTAATCATCATCGTAATACTTGCCGTCGCGGTAACGGTAGTCGTCATAACGGTCATCATGACGATCATAACGCTGCTCGTAGCGGTCGGTGCGATCAGTACGATAGTTGTCATCATAGTTGTAAGAATTAGGGGCGGCACAAGCGGTCAGTGCGATACTGCCTAAGAGTAATGCTGATAAAAGTTTTTTCATATCGTATCCTTTCGGGACGTAGGGGTAAGTCAAATAAGGAATATTCGGAAGCTGATTATAAATCAACGCGTTCTTCGATAATGTTCAAATCGGGATAAGACATCACGATTTTGTATTCCAAGCTGCCTTTGTAGGCCTCAAATTCCAAAACAGGTCTTGCCCAATGTAGGTCCGTGTCAGAATCGTGGACTTCATAGCCTCTGTTATGCAGGATAGACAAAGCGCGGTCGTGGTATTGCGCGAACGCCGGATCTGTCTCCATACGGTATTGGGCGTAGTCTTCGTAAAGATCGAAACCTTCTGTTGCAAGAAAAATGGCGCAAACAACGGCGACTGGAAATAGTAATTTCTTCAAAAGCAGGTTGGACGGTTTTGTATATTGCGACTCAGAATGTTTCATTCCGTTCCCTTTGTGTCTGTTGTCGGTATAGACATTTAAACACGCAGGACTTAGGGAAAAATTAGGAGCGTTTTCAGACGGCCTTTCTTTACGGTACGCACAGATCATCTGAAAATAGGGGGATTTAATGATTTGTGCCATCTTGCTCGGCTTGATAACCGCAGTATTGCTTTACTTTGTAATATTTAAGGATTGGGACGAATTTATCGAATGAGTCGAATTCTATTGCACACCGGACATTTTCAATGCGTTGTGGGAGTAGTATTGGGAATCTGCCCAATGGAAAAAATCGAGACATCAAGATTTTGCAAGTCAATGGTCTGGGTGGCTTTGCCGGTGGTGCAAACGGTGCGGAAGATGTTTCAGCCGGCCAAGCCACACAAGCCAGCCTTGCAGACCAAATGGTCAACAGTGCCCTGCGTTACCGCAGCCAAGCTCCGTTGGTTGACGGTCTCTTGAAAGAGTTGGGACTAAATGGTGGCGACATCAACGGTCTGACCCAAGGACTGGATAAAACCATCGACCAATCATAAACGAATGCCGTAATAATGATTTAAAGGCCGTCTGAAACTTTTCAGACAGCCTTTTTTATATGCGAGCTCAGAAAAACGCTAATATTTTCAATACTGATAAATTCAATTCTATTGCAATTGCAATAAATTAGGAATCATCCAATCTATTTTTTTGAGGATAATAAAGATTGGGTGGGCTATTTTAAATGTGAATCACAAGGCTAACTACTTCAATGATGATCCACCAATAATTTAATCATAAAAACCTGTTCTACCGTTTCGATTTCAAACTTGCCATCTACTCATCTATCGACATTTCAATATCAAACCGCTTATCTTCAGGCAAATAAAAAAGCACAACATTTCGTTGTGCTTTTTCTTGATGAACCCACATTACTTGTTTTTTTGCGAACGAAGGTAGTCCAAAGTTTTCAGCTGGGCAATGGCTGCTGCCAATGCTTTGTGCGCTTCGGCCAGAGATTTATCATCTTTGGCTGCAGAAACACCTGCCTCGGCTGCTTTTTTAGCTGCTTCAGCACGCGCCTGATCCATTTCTGTACTGCGAACGGCAACGTCTGCCAATACGGTAATCTTATCAGGCTGTACTTCTAAAACGCCACCGGAAACGGCAACCAGCACTTCTTCAGCTTCACCCGGAACAGTCAAACGCAATGCGCCGGGGCGTACCAAACTCATAATCGGCTCGTGTCGTGGATAAATACCAAGCTCACCTTGAACGGTCGGAACCACCACAAAGCTGGCCTCGCCCGAATAGATGTTTTGCTCGCTACTAACCACTTCAACTTGCATGGTGCTCATGCCGGCCTCCTTAGTTTAAGGTTTTCGCTTTCTCAGCCGCTTCTTCGATGCCGCCTACCATATAGAACGCTTGTTCAGGCAGATGGTCGTATTCGCCGTTCAAGATGGCTTTAAAGCCGGCGATGGTGTCACGCAATGAAACGTATTTGCCTGGAGAACCGGTAAATACTTCGGCAACGTGGAACGGTTGAGACAGGAAGCGTTGAATTTTACGGGCACGCATCACAGTCAGTTTGTCTTCGTCAGACAATTCGTCCATACCCAGAATGGCGATAATGTCGCGCAATTCTTTGTATTTTTGCAGAGTAGACTGTACACCGCGCGCTACGTCGTAGTGCTCTTGACCCAATACCATCGGATCCAATTGGCGTGAAGTGGAGTCAAGCGGGTCAACTGCCGGGTAAATACCCAAAGATGCAATATCACGGCTCAATACGACGGTCGCGTCCAAGTGGGCGAAAGTTGTCGCTGGAGACGGGTCAGTCAAGTCATCCGCAGGTACATATACGGCTTGGATGGAAGTAATGGAACCGGTTTGGGTAGAGGTAATACGCTCTTGCAAACGACCCATTTCTTCGGCCAATGTCGGTTGGTAACCCACTGCAGAAGGCATACGGCCCAACAGTGCAGATACTTCGGTACCGGCCAGAGTGTAACGGTAGATGTTGTCAACGAAGAACAATACGTCGCGACCTTTACCGTTTTCGTCTTTTTCGTCACGGAAGTATTCAGCCATAGTCAAACCGGTCAAAGCAACGCGCAGACGGTTGCCTGGAGGTTCGTTCATTTGGCCATACACCATGGCTACTTTATCCAATACGTTGGAATCTTTCATCTCGTGGTAGAAGTCGTTACCTTCACGGGTACGTTCACCCACGCCTGCGAACACGGACAGACCGCTGTGCGCTTTGGCGATGTTGTTGATCAATTCCATCATGTTCACGGTTTTGCCCACACCGGCACCACCGAACAGACCTACTTTACCGCCCTTAGCAAACGGACACAGCAAGTCAATCACCTTAATACCGGTTTCCAACAATTCGGTAGTTGAAGACAACTCATCGAATTTTGGAGCAGTTTGGTGAATGGCACGGCTCTTGTCGGTATCGATCGGACCTGCTTCATCAACAGGTGTACCCAATACGTCGACAATACGACCCAATGTACCTTTACCTACCGGCACAGTGATTGGCGCACCAGTATTGCTTACAGACATGCCGCGTTTCAGGCCGTCTGAACTACCCATTGCAATAGTACGGACAACGCCATCACCCAGAAGCTGTTGAACTTCCAGAGTCAGACCGTTCTCGTCCAATTTCAGGGCATCGTAAACATGCGGGATAGCGTCGCGTGGAAATTCCACGTCAACCACCGCACCAATAACTTGTACGATTTTGCCTTGGCTCATTATCGTATCCTAATTTCCTGTTCAGGCTTCAGACGGCATTAAACTGCCGCTGCACCTGCTACAATTTCTGACAATTCTGTGGTAATCGCGGCTTGACGCGATTTGTTGTACACCAAGCGCAATTCTTTGATGGCATTGCCTGCGTTGTCGGTTGCGGCTTTCATCGCTACCATACGCGCAGCTTGTTCAGATGCCATGTTATCGCTCAATGCCTGATAAACCACAGACTCTAAATAGCGGCGAACCAAATATTCCAATACGGCGATAGGACTCGGCTCGTAGAGGTATTCCCAAGTAAATGAAGAATGACCTGTTCCGTCGTCAATAACGTTTTCACCGATAGGCAGCAAAACTTCCATACGCGGCTCTTGGCGCATTGTATTGACGAAACGTGAGTAAACCATATGGATACGGTCTAATTCATGCTTCTCATAACGTTGGAAGATTTCGGTCAGAGGGCCGAGCAGCAATTCCATTTTTGGGGTATCACCCAAATTGGTTGCACTGGCAATAACATTCAAACCGATACTTTGGCATGCAGCCAAACCTTTACTACCCAGGCACACGACTTCGACTTCGATGCCTTGTTCCTGATACTCTTGAACTTGCGCCAAAAACTTTTTCAGTACGTTTGCGTTCAAGCCGCCGCACAAACCTTTATCCGAGGTAATCAAAATGAAACCGGCACGACGCACTTCGCGGTGTGGCTCCAACAATTTGATACCATGATCGGTATTGGTCTGTGCAAGATGGCTCATCACTGTACGCACTTTTTCGGCGTACGGACGCGCTAAGCGCATCCGGTCTTGAGTCTTCCGCATTTTAGAGGTCGACACCATTTGCATCGCTTTAGTGATCTTTTGGGTATTTTGAACACTACGGATTTTGGTGAGAATCTCTTTTCCGACTGCCATTTCAGACTCCTTTCATCTCAATACTTATGCTTGGTAAGCGTAAGAAGATTTGAAAGATTTCATGGCTTCGGTCAATGCTTTTTCGCTTTCGTCAGACATTGCGCCTGATGCATTAATCGCTTCCAGAACCTCAGGATGTTGCGTACGTACGAAACTCAGGAATTCTGCTTCGAAAGCCAAGGCTTTGGATACCGGAACATCTGCGTAAGAACCGTTGTTGATCGCCCACAAAGTCAATGCCATTTCGGCAGTGTTCAATGTGCTGAATTGTTTTTGTTTCATCAATTCAGTAACCACTTCACCGTGTTGCAGCTGTTTTCGTGTTGCTTCGTCCAAATCGGAAGCAAATTGCGAGAACGCCGCCAATTCACGGTACTGTGCCAACGCCAAACGAATACCGCCACCCAGTTTTTTGATGACTTTGGTTTGTGCTGCACCACCTACGCGCGATACGGAAATACCGGCATTGATTGCAGGACGGATACCGGCGTTGAACAAGTCGGTTTCCAAGAAGATTTGGCCGTCTGTAATCGAAATTACGTTGGTTGGTACGAATGCTGATACGTCACCGGCTTGGGTTTCAATAATTGGCAACGCAGTCAGAGAACCGGTTTTGCCTTTTACTTCGCCATTGGTCAGTTTTTCAACTTCGTTTTCGCTGACGCGGGCCGCACGTTCCAACAGACGGGAGTGCAGGTAGAATACGTCGCCGGGATATGCTTCACGGCCAGGAGGACGGCGCAACAGCAGAGAAATTTGGCGGTATGCAACGGCTTGTTTAGACAAGTCATCGTATACGATCAACGCATCTTCACCACGGTCACGGAAGAATTCACCCATGGTACAACCGGAGTAAGGAGCGATATATTGCAGTGCAGCGGCTTCAGAAGCAGTTGCAGCAACCACGATGGTATGCTCCATCGCGCCATGCTCTTCCAATTTGCGTACTACGTTGGCAATAGAAGATGCTTTTTGACCGATAGCCACATAGATACAGATAACGCCTGTACCTTTTTGGTTAACGATGGCATCCAGTGCTACGGCAGTTTTACCGGTTTGACGGTCACCAATAATCAGCTCACGTTGGCCACGACCAACCGGAACCATAGAGTCAATGGCTTTCAGGCCGGTTTGCATTGGTTGGTCAACCGATTTACGCGCAATCACACCTGGTGCAATTTTTTCGATTGGAGCAGTCAATGTTGTGTTGATTGGACCTTTACCATCGATAGGACGACCCAATGCATCAACCACGCGGCCAACCAGTTCACGACCGATCGGCACTTCCAAAATACGGCCGGTACAGGTAACTGTATCGCCTTCTTTAATGTGTTCGTACTCACCCAACACTACGGCACCGACGGAGTCACGCTCCAAGTTCATGGCCAGACCGAAAGTGTTACCGGGGAATTCGAGCATCTCACCTTGCATCGCGTCTGACAAGCCATGAATGCGCACAATGCCGTCTGTAACAGAAACAACGGTACCACGGGTACGCACTTCTGTATTGACGGACAGATTTTCGATTTTGGCTTTAATCAAATCGCTAATTTCAGCAGGATTAAGCTGCATGAAAACTCTCCTAATTTGTCATAGTCGCATACAAAGCATTCAGTTTGCCTTGTACGGACAAATCCAAGACCTGATCACCCACTTCTACTTTGATGCCGCCGATTAATTCAGGGGCAACTTTAGCTACCACATCCAATTTGCTATTGAAGCGTTTTGTCAGGATATCGGTAACATCGGCCAGCTGCTGAGAACTGAGTTCATACGCGCTGTAAATTACTGCCGATTTCGTATTGTTGTGTATCAAGGTCAAATCTTGATATTGGGCATAAATTTCCGGCAATACCAGCAAACGCTTTTGCTCGGCCAAAACGGTAATGAAATTTGCCAATTCGACATTTTTGATACCGACAAGACCTTTGAGCGTTTCTGCTTTTTCGGAAGCTCCCGTTTCCGGTTGCTCGATGAGA
The DNA here is from genome assembly GCF_001837635.1 of Neisseria sp. HMSC070H10. Classification (NCBI taxonomy): domain Bacteria; kingdom Pseudomonadati; phylum Pseudomonadota; class Betaproteobacteria; order Neisseriales; family Neisseriaceae; genus Neisseria; species Neisseria sp. HMSC070H10. The sequence continues at coordinate 46,657 of NZ_KV833364.1, read as the reverse complement.
GCAATAACTTTCTCATCTTGAACAACCGCTGCGAGTTCTTTCAGTTCGCCCAACCAAGACTCGATTTGGTTTTTTTCCTGAGCCAGACTAAATAATGCTTTCGCATAAGGTCTGGCAATCGTTGCGAACTCTGCCATAAGATTACAGCTCCTGTTTTAAGGTACTGAGCAAATCTGCATGTTTGGAAGCATCAACTTCTTTACGCAAGATAGATTCCGCACCTTTAACAGCCAGTGTAGCAACCTGTTCACGCAACACTTCGCGCGCACGGTTAACTTCTTGCTCCACATCAGCTTTTGCTTGGGCTGCAATGCGTGCTGCTTCATGAGAAGCTTGCTCTTTGGCTTCTTCTACAATTTTTGCAGCACGTTTTTCGGCGTTGGCAACCATTTCGGTTACCTGATTACGCCCTTCGGCCATAAGTTCTGCAACTTTTTTCTCTGCCTGCTCAAAATCGCTCTTACCGCGCTCGGCAGCAGCCAAGCCCTCGGCGATTTTTGCGGCACGCTCATCCAATGCTTTGGCAATCGGAGGCCATACGAATTTCATCGTAAACCAAACCAAGCCAAAGAAAACCAGGATTTGCGCAAATAAGGTTGCATTAATATTCACGTTACTTAACCTTCGTATCTGGGTTAATCAAACAGACCATAAGCCTGTATCTGAACGGATCACTCCGTCTTGATTACGCAGCACCAAACGGGTTAACGAAGGCGAACAACAGGGCAATAGCCACACCGATCAAGAAGGCCGCATCAATCAGACCAGCGATCAAGAACAGTTTGGTTTGCAGAGGACCGATCAGCTCAGGTTGACGAGCAGAAGATTCCAAGTATTTAGAACCAACCATTGCGATACCGATAGAGGCACCCAATGCACCCAAGGCAACGATCAAACCACATGCGATAGCAATCAAACCCATTTTTAAACTCCTTAAGATAGTAAAGGTTAAACTACAAAAACAAACTACGAAAAAACTACTTGATTAGTGTGCATCATGCGCTTGTCCGATATATACGAACGCCAACGCCATGAAAATAAATGCCTGCAAGGTGATAACCAAAATGTGGAAAATCGCCCAAGCCAAACCGGCAATCAGGTGGAATACAAATAAAATTGGATCCAAAGTTTCGATACTACCGGTTGACGCCCATGCGCCACCCAACAAAGCGATCAACAGGAACACCAGCTCACCGGCATACATATTACCAAACAACCGCATACCGTGGGATACGGTTTTGGACAAAAACTCTACCAAGTTCAGCAGGAAGTTGGCCGGAGCGAGTATCGGGCCAAAAGGTGCGCTGAACAATTCGTGAATCCAACCGCCAAAGCCTTTGATTTTGATATTGTAATAAATACATACCAACAATACGCCAATTGCCAAAGCCAAAGTTGTATTCAAGTCAGCAGTCGGTACAACGCGCAACAGTGCATGATGATTACCGGTAATGCCTTGCCATGCCATCGGCAGCAAATCAACCGGCAACATATCCATGGCGTTCATCAGGAAAATCCAGACAAACAGGGTCAAACCCAAAGGAGCAACGGCTTTACGCGATTGTTCGTTATGGATAATGCTCTTACACATGTTATCCACGAATTCGAACAGAATTTCAACAGCCGCCTGAAAACGACCGGGCACGCCAGCAGTTGCTTTTTGGGCACCGCGCCACAAAAGAAAGCTGCCGATTACGCCTAACAGAACAGCAAAAAAGATTGCATCAAGGTTAATGAACGAAAAATCAGCGATGTTTTTCAGTCCTTGACCCTGAGTAACATCCGACATACTGGTCAAGCTTTGCAAGTGGTGCTTGATGTAGTCGGCAGCGGTCATAGTTTCACCTGCCATAGTGTTTCACTCTCAACAATACTAAAAAAACCAAATGACTGACGCCAAGAAACGCCAATAAAAATGGGTAAAATACCAGTGATCGATGCCATATCGCAAAAACGACCGACATAGATACCAGCGACAGCACTACTTTTAAAACCTCTCCGCCGATAAACATCGAACTTTGCAGATCGGGATTTCGTCGGGAAAACTTTAAAAGTAAAACTGCAAACAGGGTAGGCAAAATGTACGAAAATCCTCCCGCCAAAGCAGAGAGGAAGCCGGGCAATCCGGAAAATAATGCACAAACAACTGAAATTATTAACAATACAATCACTTGCAATGGGACTATCTGATTCATTTTACTCCACACCCCAAAAACGCAAGGTAAATTAATATAATCAAGAAGTTTGTTAACGTCAAGCAATATGTTAATCTTTGTGAACCTTTCACAGATAAATGATTAACACATATAAAACAAATCTTTGCAGAAACGGAGTTTAACACAAATTACATGTTGCTACACAGATTTTACAGAAGATTTTGATTTGTATTGTAAACATCTGTACGATCAGTCCTTTTCTCAAAAATTCAGGCCGTCTGAAAAACTTTTTTCAGACGGCCTGTTTATAAAACCGTTAAAACTCTTGATTAATGCCTAACTGTTTCAGCAGGTATTCAAATGTTTCCGGCGTATCAAAATGCAGTACAATTTTGCCTTTTTTCTGATTGCTGGTTTTGACTTCGGCATTGACACCCAAACGCTCGGTCAGGGCATCATTAATACGGCGGATATCCGGGCTGATGGTTTTGGCTGCTTCAGGCTTGGCTTTTTGATGTGCCAACTGGCTGCGGCGTTCTACTTCGCGTACCGACCAGCCGTTTTTGACGGCTTTTTGCGCCAACTCCAATTGGTCAACCACATGCAAGGTCAGCAACGCGCGGGCATGACCCATTTCCAGACGGCGTTGGTAAAGCATTTCCTGAACCGGCTCAGGCAGGCTCAACAGGCGCAGGCTGTTGGAGATGGCACTACGGCTTTTACCGACGGCTTTTGCGATGGTTTCGTGAGTCAGGCCGAATTCGTCGGCAAGGCGTTTCAAACCTTGCGCTTCTTCAATCGGATTGAGATTTTCACGTTGCAGGTTTTCAATCAAACCCATGGCCAACGCGGTTTCGTCGCTGATAGTTTTGATGACGACGGGAATTTCGGTCAAACCGGCCAACTGAGAAGCGCGCCAACGGCGTTCGCCGGCAATCAATTCATATTGAGACAGACCACGTTCGCGTACGATAACCGGCTGGATAATGCCTTGCGCTTTAATGGAGTCAGCCAGTTCCTGCAAGGCTTCGTCATCCATTTGCACACGCGCCTGATAGCGGCCGGGCTGAATATCGGCGATGGCAACCGTTGTCAGGCGGTCGCTACTGCTGCTGTCCACTGCATTGGAAATCAGCGAATCCAAACCGCGTCCCAATCCACCTTTTGCTTTTGCCATATTGTTTTCCCTTTCAGACGGCCTCATTGTTGAAATGACGTATTCTATCGGATATTGCCGCTTGACGACAATTTGAATCACTATGATTTGGCTATTGCCATTTATTTACGGAGCGAAACCGCAAACACGCCCCTTAAAGCATTACTCAAGCGGATTTCTTCCGCGTTTTCCAACATTGCGCGCGTGATGTGGGTTTCCTTGATTGTATCCACACCTAAATATAGCTGCGGCTGCTTCAATACCGCTTGGCGCATTACTCCGTTCAAAATATCCAAATCCAAAGACGGCGTGAGCCATTGTCCTTGATATTTGACAAACACATTGCTTCTTCCACCCTCTAACAACAGACCGTCTGAATTGAAAAACAGGCTGTCAAATGCACCCTGCCCTTCTGCCGTTTTCCATGCTTGGTCAAAAATTTCACGGCGCGTGGTTTTGAAGCGGCGCAGATAATCGCGTTGACTTAATGTGTGCTCACTCAAGATGACGTATTGCTGCCCATCCAATTCAGAAACAGCCGCATGGCTCAATGCAAGGCCGTCTGAAAACAAAGCGGCTTTAACTCTAAATAACCCACTTGGCAACGCATCTATATAGTGTTGAATTTGCTCTGCCGCATTTTGAGGCCAAAGCAGGTTGAGCGCTTGTGCCGAAATTTTCAGACGGCCTAAATGCAAATCGAGCAAACGGCATTGTTTGTCTTGCACGCGCATGGTTTCAAAAATACTGAAATCAGGCCGCAAGTCATTGAGAAAACGCGCCTTCCAACCGCACTCACGATATTCGGCTTCAGGATCGCTATCAATCACAATCCCCGAACCCACACCATAAACACCTTGATAAAGGCCGTCTGAAACCGGCTTCAGGGATAATGTGCGAATCACGACATTGAACACACCTTCAAACCCCAAACCCGTATCGCACGGATGCAAAAAGCCGATGCTGCCTGTGTATAAACCACGCGGTTCGGATTCAAGAGACTCAATAATCTGCATACTCATGCGTTTGGGCGCACCAGTAATACTGCCGCACGGGAAGGCTGCACGGAAAATATCAGAAACCGAAACATCAGGCAGCGCCTGCGCCTCGATGGCACTGGTCATCTGCCAAACACTGCCGAAACGGGAAACTTTAAACGGTTCAGGCACACGTACTTTGCCCGTTTGCGCGATTTTGCCGAGGTCGTTGCGCAACAAATCGACAATCATCACGTTTTCGGCACGGTTTTTCGGGTCGTTTCGCAATTCAACGGCGCGGCGTTCATCTTTCCCATCGTGAAGAATCGGCGCAGTACCTTTCATCGGCTCGGTTGTGATCAGGCCGTCTGAATAGATTTTGAGGAAAAGTTCGGGAGAAAAACACAAAGTCCACGCATCCTGCCCTGCCCCGTCGGGCAGACAAGACAACACGGCATATGGCACAGGCTGACGCAAACGGCGGTAAAGCTGAATCGGATTGCCGTAAGTTTGCAGGTGCAGGCGTGCGGTGTAATTGATTTGATAAGTATCGCCGCGGCGGATGGCTTCGTGGATTTGACGGATATGCTCGAGATAATCGGCTTCGGATACAGAGAATCGGGGAGTGGAGATGCCTGCCTCAAGGCCGTCTGAATGATTAGCCAGCCAGCTTTCGGTATCGATTTCTGCATAATCAGCAAACCAGTGCAAACGCAAATTGCCACTGCGCGCGGATGAAATATCCATCAGTGGCAATCCGAATTCGTAGTCTGCAAACAACACTGCATGCAGGCCTTTTTTCCAACCTGCCTGCAAAACATCTTCCAACGACGCCAGTTCGTTATGATGAAAAAGGCAGCTTTCCACATGATTTTGATAGAGTTTTGCACGACCGCTTACCGCATCGTCGAACAGGGCGAAATAAGGCATGATGTATTATACAAATAGGCTGATTATACGCTGTTTTTACAAAAATTATCAAACAAGCCGAAAAAAATCGCTTATGTGTAATTTTATGTAGGCTAACACAGCATAAAGAGGTAAAATCAAGTCATACCAAACCATATCATTTAAAACTTAATCGATAAGGAGACTTTATGGCAGACCACCAATTAGAACCGTTCGAGAATGTTGAACTGGGCGAGAAACAAGACCAGCTGCAAGTATTCGAAAAGGCTGTTTTGGAACACGAAGGACGCGGCACTGACGAAGATTCCAGCAGCGCACCGCTTCCTGCCAACTACCCGTACAAACAACGTATGCGCCGCTCTGTTTACGAAAAAGAAAAACAGAAGCTGCAAATCGAATTGTTGAAAGTACAAAGCTGGGTTAAAGATTCCGGTCAGCGTATCGTCAGCCTGTTTGAAGGCCGCGACGCAGCCGGTAAAGGCGGTACCATCAAACGCTTCATGGAACACCTGAATCCACGTGGCGCGCGCGTGGTTGCTTTGGAAAAACCAACCACTACCGAACGCGGCCAATGGTATTTCCAACGCTACATCCAAAACCTGCCGACCGCAGGCGAAATGGTATTCTTCGACCGCTCATGGTACAACCGTGCCGGCGTAGAACGCGTAATGGGCTTCTGCGAACCTAACGAATACCTGCTCTTCATGCGTCAAACCCCTGAATTGGAACGTATGCTGGTTGCCAGCGGCATCCATCTGTTCAAATTCTGGTTCTCCGTATCTCGTGAAGAACAACTCCGCCGCTTCATCTCCCGCCGCGACGACCCCCTGAAACACTGGAAACTGTCCCCTGTGGATATCCAGTCGCTCGACCGCTGGGACGACTACACCGAAGCCAAAAACGCCATGTTCTTCCACACCCACACCGGCGACGCGCCTTGGGTCATCATCCGTTCCGATGACAAAAAACGTGCACGTTTGAACTGTATCCGCTACTTCCTGCATCAGCTGGACTATCCGGGCAAAGACGTGAAAGCCATCGGCAAAGTGGACGAGAAAATCGTTTTGGTTCCCGATACACGTTACAAAGACAAAACTGTCGATCTCGGACACGATTAATTTGTAACATTACCAAAGGCCGTCTGAAATTTCATCTTTCAGACGGCCTTTTCTTAATCCTCGCGATTCCAGTACGTTTTTTGTGCGAATACCAATTTATTGTCAGTGAATTTCAAACTGTCCAAATTCAATGCCCAAACATCGCTTTTCATCACTCGAGCAGCAGGATGCGCTTTGTAATACAAAGACTGCGCCGCTTTCAAATCCGCTTCATCCTCAATCAAAGCGGCAGTCGCCGCAAACTGAATGCCGCTGATTTTTGCGATGCTGTCAGGTTGTCCGGCAATGGTACCGGCTACTTTGGCAGAACGACTCATCATTCCGCCATGCTTCGTTTTCAAAGATGTCAGCACAATCAATCGGGCATTCACCTCATCAAACACATAAAAACAGCAAGCTGCCCAAACTTCGCCCTCTTCCGCAGCAGCAATACTGACGACATGATGATTGCTCAAAAACTTCACTATATTGACAGGAATCGTTTGCATGGTTTTTATCTTCCTTCGCAGTAGACGAAATTATGCTCAGGCCGTCTGAAACATCAGCCCTGCCAGCGCGGCACATCGTTTTGAATGATGCCGAACAAGTCCAAAGCATGAGAGACGCTGTGTGTAATCATATCTTCGATGGATTCAGGCTTCTGATATAAAGCCGGAACGGGAGGAAACACGATACCGCCCATCTCTGTCACGCGGCGCATATTTTCAATGTGCGCCAAGTTTAACGGCGCTTCACGCACCATCAACACCAGCCTGCGCCGCTCTTTCAACGTTACATCCGCCGCACGGCTGAGCAAATTATCGGCAAACCCGTGAGCAACCGAAGCCAAAGTTTTCATTGAACACGGCGCAATCAACATTCCGTCCGTCAAAAACGAACCGCTGGCAATGCTTGCCCCGACATTACGGATGGAATGCACGACATCTGCCAAAGCATAAACGTCTTCTTTGGTGTAATCCGTTTCCAAAGTACGGGTCATTTCCGCCCCTTGTGAAACCACCAAATGCGTTTCTACCTGATGCTCACGCAAAAGCTGCAAAGCCTTCACGCCATACTGAAAACCGCTGGCACCGCTGATGCCGACAACCAAACGCTTCATTGTATTTCCCTGTCTCGGCCTAAAGATAAATGAAAGGCAGATTCTCAAGACGAAAAAATAACCGCTAAAAAGCGGTTAGATTTTCTAATGTGGTGCCGACAGCGAGATTTGAACTCGCACAGCCTACGGCCACTACCCCCTCAAGATAGCGTGTCTACCAATTCCACCATGTCGGCATAAATCAAATTGTCTTACTGCTGCTGAGGATTCGGAGCAACAGGAGTTGTATTGTTTTGTGCAGGCGTTGCAGGCTTAGGAGCTTGCTGGGTCTGCTTTACATCGCTGAAGTCTAAACCGTGCTTACTGGAGTGGGTGTGAATATACACCATCGCCATGCAGGTCGCAAAGAAAAATGTTGCGGCAATGGCAGTTGAGCGGCTGAGGAAGTTGGCATTACCGGCAGAACCGAATACGCCTTGCGCGCTACCGCTGCCGGAACCGAACGTTGCGCCGGCATCCGCGCCTTTACCGTGTTGCAACAATACTAACACGATTACGGCTAAAGCGGAAATAATATTAATGATCCAGATAAGGGTTTTAAAGGCTTCCATATGTTTTCTACGAGGCTTGTGCTGCGTTGATGATGGCGGTAAAGGAGTCATATGATAATGACGCGCCACCAACCAATGCGCCGTCTACATGAGGTACTGCGAAGATGTCGGCTGCGTTATCCGCTTTCACACTTCCGCCGTAAAGAACGCGGATTTTAACATCGCTTCCGCACAAAGACAAGATTTCTTTGTAGATAAATGCGTGCATGTCGGCAATTTGTTCGACAGTGGCGACTTTGCCTGTACCGATCGCCCAAACCGGCTCGTAGGCAACGGCAATGTTTTTGGTGTTCAAACCTTGCAGGATGGAAAGCTGGTGGGCAATGACTTCGTGTTCTTTGCCGGCTTCGCGTTCTTCCAGGCTTTCGCCGACGCACAACAATGGAATCAGGCCGACGTTGAGGACGTTTTCCATTTTGCGGCGTTGAATTTCGTTTTTCTCGCCGAAATAAAGGCTGCGCTCGGAGTGGCCGATAAGGACGATGTCCGTACCGATGTCGGCAAGCATTTCGGCGGACACTTCGCCGGTGTACGCGCCGTTATTCGGGAAACGGCTCACGTCTTGCGCACAGGTCAAGATGCGGTTGTTCAAAACAATCTGCATGGCGTTGTGCAGTTGCAACAGATAAACGGTTGGAGCGGCCAGGCCGATTAATACGCGTTCTGCGGTTGGCATGACACGGAAGCGGTGCATAAGCGCATTGTTGTTTTGGAGTCGGCCGTTCATTTTCCAGTTGCCGATAACCCATTTTTGATCCCACATTCCGATTTGGTGATACATCTTTATTGCTCCGTGTGTTGGTTGTTGCTTGCCGTAGCGTCGTGTAATGTGAAAGTTTAGTGGATATATGTGCGCTTGGCAATTATTAACAAGCCTCCGGGGCCGTCTGAAAGATGGCACACTCTCCGACAAGGATTTATAATGTATGCTTCGATAAAATTAAGAATTGAACGGAGCACAAATATGGACTTTGAAAAAGCGCGTTTCAATATGGTTGAACAGCAGATTCGTCCGTGGGATGTCTTGGACTTCGACATTTTGGATGCTTTGGAGGAGATCGAGCGCGAACATTTTGTCGGCGAGGCTTTTCAAGGTTTGGCCTATGCGGATATGGAGCTGCCGCTGGCCAACGGCCATAAGATGTTGGAACCCAAAGTCGTTGCCCGCCTGGCTCAAGGTTTGAAACTGAAAAAAGACGAAACTGTCTTAGAAATCGGTACAGGCTCAGGCTATGCAACCGCCCTGCTGTCCAAACTGGCCGGCAAAGTCGTCACTGACGACATCGACACCGAGCAGCAGCAACGCGCCAAAAAAATTTTGGACGAATTGGGCTTTGCCAACGTCGATTATGTGCAAAACAACGGCCTGACCGAAGCATCTCAAGGCGCTCCTTTTGATGCGATTTATGTGGGCGGCGCAGTAGACAGCGTACCTGAAATTCTGAAAGAGCAACTGAAAGACGGTGGCCGTATGGTGGTCATTGTCGGTCGCAAACCGGTACAACACGCGCTTTTGCTGACGCGCAACGGCAATGAGTTTTCCGAAAAGGTATTGTTCGACACCGTCGTAGCACACTTGGAAGACAAATCGGCCAATCCGTTCGGCAATTTCGATTTTTAAACAACAGGCCGTCTGAAAGTTCAGACGGCCTCATACTTTTATACCCTACCCTATGACCGACATCATCCAACTCTCGCCCACCGAATTGAAACAATGGCAGGACGAAGGTCGCGCATTTCATCTGCTCGACGTCCGCACCGATGAAGAACGCGCCATCTGCACCCTGCCCGCCGCCATTCATATCCCGATGAACCTCATCCCCCTGCGTCAAAACGAGCTGCCCGACGACGATTTACCCATCGTCGTTTACTGCCACCACGGCATCCGCAGCCTGCACACGGCAATGTATTTGGAAGACGTCGGATTTGAAAACCTTTACAACCTGCAAGGCGGTATTGATGCTTGGGCAATGCAGGTGGACAGCAAAATGATGCGGTATTGAATCGGTTTTATCAATAAAAGGCCGTCTGAAGCAGGATTTCAGACGGCCTTTACGATTATTTCACAAACCGTGCATCTGCCATAAACGGCCGTGTAGCGGCTGGTTTGGCGGAATAGAAGCGGGAGAAAGTGCTGTCGATTTTGGTCTGTATCGGCTTACCATCCAATGTTGCCGATGCTTCCAATTTCACACCACCGCCACTGGTTTCACCCAATTTCATATTTGGCAACGTCAGTTTGGCAATATTGAGTTTCGCATTTTCCACTTTGGTATCGGGAGACATCAGCTGTTTGCCGACCGGACGGATTTTTTCACCCTCATCATGAGGCGCAGCACCACCGTTATCGTCAACCACGCCGATATTAATCAATCGGGCAGCTGCCAAATCCATCTTGCCGTTTTTAACCGGAATACCAACAAACAGTTTTACGCCGCGATGAATGAACGTATTGTCCCGCCACTGAGTTTGGCCCTCTTTCGGCGGTTTGGTTTCTGCCGCCACCGAATAAGTACGGCCCATAATCATCAATTTATAACCTGGAATTTTTTTCGAACCGAATCCATCAGTAATGTCTTCGACCAGTTGCGGCGCAGTCAGGGTTTCATTTGCCAAAATACGGGCTGAAGTTTCTGCCAAATGGGCAGGCTTGCCGTCTATGGTCAATGCCTGTTCATGGCCGAAATCAGACGCAAATGCAGGCACGGCGGCCAGTGCAGCGGCCAATGCTAGAATACGGATAGTTTTCATTGCAGACTCCTGATAAAAATGTAATTGGGTTGATTACCCGATAAAATCCGGGCAATATTGATAGGAGTCTATATTTTTATATAAATGATACAGATTATCAAGAATATTTGTATTTCAAAATAAAAAAAGCCGTCTGAAATCCAGTTTCAGACGGCCTTTTCAATCTACTTAAAACCTTCTATCAGTCTTTGAAGCGTTTGAATACCAATGTGCCGTTGGTACCGCCAAAGCCGAAGGAATTGGAGATGGCAACGTCGATTTTCGCATCGCGTGCTTCGTTGGCGCAGTAGTCCAAATCGCAACCGGCTTCAACGTCTTGTTCAAAGATGTTGATGGTCGGTGGAGATTTTTGCTCGTGTACTGCCAACACGCTGTACAACGCTTCCACGCCGCCGGCCGCGCCGAGCAAGTGGCCGGTCATAGATTTGGTGGAGTTAACAATGACTTTGCGCGCATGATCGCCCAAAGCGCGTTTGAGGGCTTTGGTTTCGTTGGCATCGCCCAGCGGAGTGGACGTACCGTGTGCGTTGACGTAATCCACGTCTTCAGGATTCAGGCCGGCATCTTTCAGCGCACGGGTAACGGCCAATGCAGGGCCTTCTTCGTTAGGCGCGGTAATGTGGTAGGCATCGGAGCTCATACCGAAGCCGACGATTTCGGCATAAATTTTCGCACCGCGTTTTTTCGCATGTTCCAATTCTTCCAACACTAGCACGCCAGCGCCTTCGCCGATAACGAAACCGTCACGGCCTTTGTCCCACGGACGGGAAGCGGTAGCAGGGTCATCGTTTCGGGTGGAAAGTGCCTTCATGGCAGCAAAACCGCCAACGCCCAAAGTGCTGATCGCACCTTCTGCACCACCGGCAATCATCACATCTGCGTCGCCGTATTTAATCAGTCGTGCAGAGTCACCGATGGAGTGTGCACCGGTCGTACAGGCAGAAACCATACCGTAGCTCGGGCCGCGGTAGCCTTTGAGAATGGTGACGTGGCCGGAAATCAGGTTAATCAGCGAACCGGGAATAAAGAAAGGATTGATTTTGCGCGCGCCGCCTTCGATAACGGCTTTACCGGTCGCTTCGATGCTCGGCAGGCCGCCGATACCGGAACCGATGTTGACACCGACGCGGTCTTTGTCGAGGGTTTCCAAATCATTCAAGCCTGAATCGTTGATAGCTTGCAGGGCGGCGGCGATACCGTAGTGGATGAACACATCCATGCGGCGCGCTTCTTTCGCGCTGATGTATTGGCCGATGTCGAAATCGCGCACTTCGCCGGCGATTTGGCTGTTGATGTCGGATGCGTCAAAGCGGGTAATCCGTCCGATGCCGCTTTTGCCTGCGAGCAGATTGCTCCATGCGGTGGCGACGTCGTTGCCAACCGGTGATACTTGGCCAAGACCTGTGATGACTACTCTTCTCTGACTCATGATAATCTCGCTGTTGGTTGTCGGGATTTTCGCGGCAGCCTTGCTCTTTTTCTTCGTGAAAACAGGCAAAACTCATGCCGTCTGAAATTTCAGGGGTTTAATAATAAGGTAAAAGCCCCTATTGCGATGGCGCAGCAGAGGCTGGATGTTTGGTGCGACCGATTAGCCTTGGTGGGCGTTGATGTAGTCGATAGCCAATTGTACGGTAGTGATTTTTTCAGCGTCTTCGTCAGGGATTTCGCAGCCGAAAGCTTCTTCCAAAGCCATCACCAGTTCTACGGTGTCCAGAGAGTCAGCACCCAAATCGTCTTGGAAAGAAGATTCGTTTTTCACTTCGGCTTCGTTTACGCCCAGTTGTTCAGCAACAATTTTTTTAACTTGTTGTTCGATGTTTGACATGTCAGTCGTTCCTTTTCGCCTTGCGGCAGGTTGTTTAAGGGAAATAATTCGTCGGTATTGTACCGAATTCGGATAGAGTTTTCCATCTAATCCTGCATTTTAGCACAGATTATTCTGGAAAAACCTGTTGTTGCGCATATTAGCATATGCTGATTTTAACCTACAAGCGGGAATTTGTTTTTCCTTGGTATCAATAAGTTAATAAGCGGAAAGGTCGTCTGAAAACTGATTTCCCCGTTTTCAGACGACCTTTTATTCAATCAAGGCAGATTTGGGATAACCCAAGTAGCGTGGGCTTTGCCCACGAAATCCACCATCCAACAACTAAATCCGACAACAGTCACATAGACTTTCATTTTGGCATTCATCTCGTGGGTAAAGCCCACGTTACGGCTTGCTGTAACGGCAACTTTTCCCTTCCTTCATCTAACGGAGGAAGTTTGTGGACGTATGCTAATATATTATATACTGTGGGAAGTGTGCCTGTCAGATTTAGCCGTAATGGCAAGGCATTATTTCATTACTCAAAAATTCTTTATGAATTAGATGTTAAAACTTTAGGATATGCACATGCAAGATCAGGGAAAAAGTAAAAATCAGGAAATACAAGAAAAGCAGGAACAAGAAGACAGTGGCTCCATTACCAGGCTGCAAGATGTGTTCAATCTTACGCATGACCAAGCTCATCCCGATAAGATCGATGCCACCATCCGCGCCAATACTCGGGTGACCGGAACCAATATGTGGGTATTGATGTTTGCCATTGCTGTGTCGAGTATCGGTCTGAATGTAAACAGCACGGCGGTAGTGATCGGCGCGATGTTGATTTCGCCGTTGATGGGGCCGATTGTAGGTATGGGTTACGGTTTAGCGGTAGGGGATACTGCGCTGATCCGTCAAGCCGTGCGCAATATTATTATATTCGTCGTCATCAGCTTGATTACCGCTACGTTGTATTTCCTGTTAACCCCGCTTAAAGAGGCGCAAAGCGAGATTTTGGCGCGTACTCAGCCGACCCTTTGGGATGTGTTGATTGCCTTCTTCGGCGGTAGTGCGGGTATTGTGGCGCTGACCCGAAAAGAGGGAGGCAATGCCATACCGGGTGTGGCGATTGCTACCGCATTGATGCCACCCCTGTGTACTGCGGGCTACGGACTGGCACATGGCAACTGGCACTACTTTCTCGGTGCTTCATATCTTTTTGCCATCAACTGCGTATTCATCGCTTTTGCGACCTTGTTGTTTTCCAAGCTGCTCAAGCTGCCGCGCAGGGGGTTGGTAAAGGAATCCAAACGCCGGTTGCACAGCATCATTATTACTGCCGTCGTACTTGCTGTCATGATTCCGAGCGGCTATATGGCATCAGGACTGGTGCGTCAGGAAATCTTCAACACCAGAGCCAATGCCGCCATTGCCACTACGAAGCAACAGGAAGGTTTTTTCGTGCTGCGTAAGATGTTGAACTATAGAGAAAATAAAGTCGATCTGATTGTCAATGGAACGGGCAATGCCGAGAAAATTTCCGCCTTGCTGGTGAAAAGCCTTGAAGCGTCAGGTGTGAAAGCGCCGAAGGTCAACGTGGTCTATGCGGGAGGGAACAATGCCAAAATCGAAGAATTGCTGGCAAGCCAAAACAACTCGGTTCAGCAGCAAAATGAGCTGAAAGAGCAACAGGCCTATATCGATACCGTACTGGCAGGCAAAGCCTCCGATATCGACGATGCAGCGGTACTTAAGGAATTAAAAGCCCAATATCCGGAAGCGGAAAAAATCGTTGTCGGACGCGGCTTGGCTTGGGATAAAGCGCAAACAACGCCTGTTTCCGAACAGTCTGAAAGCCAAAAAAACGCAGAACCGAAGACAGATACATATGACGATATCGTCGTTGTCTCTCTCGAATTGGAGCAGCCACTACCTGCCAAAGATTACGAGCGGATACAGGCGTGGTTACGCCAGCGTTATGAGGGTAAGGTAGTGCGCATATTGCAAACGCACAAGTCTCAGACAGATAAATCGTCTCAGACAGATAAATCGTCTTAGACAGATAAATCGTCTAACGAATAATCGCCTTCAGGCTTTATCCATTTCCGAGAAATCATTGATTGTCCTAGTACACCAAATCCGCCTCAAACACGCCTCTCAAGGCGTTGGAGAGGCGGATTTTTTCTGCGCGTTCGAGCATGTCGCGGGTGATGTGTGTTTCGATGATGGTGTCCGCGCCCAAGTAAGTTTGCAGCTGCTGCAACACGGCTTGGCGCATGATGCCGTTGAGGATATCCAAATCCAGAGACGGGGTGAGACGGGTGTTTTTGTGCATGTTCATGTTTCAGTATTCTCCTGGAAATACTGTAAACAACGCTACTAGTTTCTACAGCATCGAGTTGATAACGTTCGCCCACACCGGCAAGGTTTTCTGCGCCAAGGACGAGTTTGAGTTTCTCAAAGTCGATTTGGTCTTCGCAAAAGACTTCGGAAAAGATTTGTTTGAGTTTTAATATATTGTTTTGTTTGAAATTATTTTCTAAATCGTGTATAATTTTTCGGTTCGGTTGCCATAATTGCGTCTTCCATCAATGATCACTTACAAAGTGTCCATTTTATCGGGATATGTTGAAAGTTAAAAGAAAAGAAGGCCGTCTGAAAAACTTTAATATTCGTTTTTCAGACGGCCTTCTTTTCACTTGCCGAAACAAGAGTATTTTGTTTCTCAAATTTACAAAACGGTCAGTCCTGTTGCTTGCTTCTACCCCAAAAACTCTTTCAAAAACAGCAATACGCAGGCAAGTTCGTCGGCGGATTCGCGTTGCGTGCCGTTGCCGGTATGGCCGCCGCCGTCTGGAGCGTAGAGCCAAGATTGCGGCGAGGTTTCACGTAGTTTGGCATAGAACTTGAGCGCGTGGGCGGGATGGACGCGGTCGTCGCTGAGGCTGGTGGTAATGAGCGCAGGCGGATAATCGATGCCGTCTGAAAGATTGTGATACGGAGACAATTCGCCCAGCCAGCGTTTGCAGACTTCGTATTTCTGCGGATTGCCGTATTCGTCCGTCCAACTTGAACCGGCGGACAGCAGCGGATAACGGATCATGTCGGTCAGCGGTACTTCGCACACCAGCGCGCCGATGCTTTGCGGTTCGCGCACGAAGGCGGCGGCGGTAATCAGGCCGCCGTTGCTGCCGCCCTGCAAACCGATGTGTTTGGGCGAACTCATGCCGCGTTCGGACAAATCGCGCACGACTGCCAATAAATCATCAACGCTTTTGTGTTTGCTGATTCCCTGCGCCGCCTGATGCCAGCGCGGGCCAAATTCGCCGCCGCCGCGGATGTTTGCCAACACAAAGGCATTGCCCTCTTCCAGCCAATATTTGCCAACGCTACCCAGATAATGCGGCAATTCGGGAATGCCGAAACCACCATAGGCATAAACCAAAGTCGGCGTGTCGGGCGTGGCGTTTTTGCCGACGTGGAAATAAGGAATGCGCTCGCCGTCGGCCGAAGTCGTCCAAAACTGCTGTACGTTAATGCCGTCTGAATCAAACTGCTGCGGCTGACGGCGCATGACGGTCAGTTCCATCACGTTCAAATCCAGCGCAAACAGCGTCAGCGGCGTGGTGAAATCGCTGGCGGCAAGGTAAACCACGTCGCCGCCCCACGGCTGGTCGGTTATTTCCAACGCACCCGAAGGCAGGCGCGGCAGTTCGACTTCCTGCCATTTGCCGTCGGTAAAGCGCCATGCTTTCAGACGGCCTTGTACGTTCTCCAGCAGGCTCGCCACGACAAAACGCTTGGTCGTTTCCACGCTTTCCAATGCCTGCGTTTCATCGGGCGCAAACAAAAGCTGCGCCGCGCCTAATTCGCCGCGGTTTAATTTTACTGCCACCAATGCGCCGCTCGGATAGCTTTGGTTCGCGCGGTTCCAGTCCTTGCGCAGCGTCAGCAAAAGATGTCCCGCCAGATAGCCGACTACGTCGCAATCGTTGGGCAGGTTTAACGGTTTCGCCTCGCCTTCGGCTGAGACCTGCAAATAGGTTTTGGTGTAAAAACCGTCCGACGCTTCAATCAAATCAATCGGCGAACCCTGCGGATCGAGATAACGCCACGCGTTCACCATCATGCCGTCTTCGGCAATTTGATACACCGGCAGGCTTTCCTCGAAACTCTTACCACGCTCCACCAGCCACACTTCGCGCGGATAACCCGATTCGGTCAACTGGCGTTCGTCCCAAGCCGGACACACCCATACGCTGTTTTCATCGCGCCACGACACATGGTTTTTACCTGCCGGAAAGTGAAAACCGCCTTCTACCAACTCCCCTGCTTCCAAATCCACTTCCAGCGTGTACGCCGTATCGCCGCCCGATTTGCTCAGTGTTAACAACGCGCGGTTGGGCTTTTCCACCAAGTGCGACACGCCGCCCAAATACACATCGTCGCCGAGCAACTCGTCGAAATCCGCCACCGAAAACAGGATTTTCCACTCAGGATAGCCAGAACGGTAAGTCGCCGCCGTACATACGCGGTACACACCCTTCGGATATTCTGCGTCCTGATGGAAATGGTACATCCGCGCGCGGTGTTCCTGACAAAACGGAATCTGCCGCGTGTCCTGCAACTGCGCCAAAATGCCGTCGGACAATGCGCGCGCTTTGTCGTTTTCTAAAAAACGCGCACGCGTTTCGGCATGCGCCGCGGCGGCAAAATCTTGCGTTTCGGGAGATTCGAGGTTTTCAAAATGGAGATAGGAATCGGGGTAAGATTTCATAGGAAAAGGCCGTCTGAAAGATTGGGAAACGGAATTATAACGGCAAAATCAAAAAAGGCCGTCTGAAACCTGCATTTCAGACGGCCTAAGACATTATTCAATTTAACGTCCGTATATTTTCCACAAACCTTCCTGCAAACCAAACGCAGGCTCGCCGTCTTGCGGCTGGGTGCGGACGTAGCTGCCGTCAGGCTGCATCAGCCAAGCCTGGGTATTGTCTTCCAAGGCCATTTCCAAACCTTCGCAGATCACGCGTTCTTTGAGTTCGGGCGTGGTAATCGGCGTGGCGACTTCAATGCGGCGGAAAAAGTTGCGACCCATCCAGTCGGCGCTGGAGATAAAGGTATCGTCTGCACCATTGTTATGGAAGCAATACACGCGCGAGTGTTCGAGTTGGCGGCCGATAATGGAGCGGACACGGATGTTTTCGGACAAGCCTTTTACACCCGGGCGCAAAGTACACATACCGCGCACAATCAGGTCGATTTGCACGCCTGCCGCGCTGGCCTGATACAGCGCATCAATTACGCTCGGCTCGATGAGGGAATTCATCTTGGCGGTAATCCGCGCCGGTTTGCCTGCTTTGGCGTGTTCGGTTTCCTGCTTGATGCGGTCGATGACCATTTTGTGCAGGGTAAACGGGCTTTGATAGAGCTTGTTCAGACGGCCCGGCTTGCCCAAGCCTGTGATTTCCATAAACAAAGTATTCACATCGGCAGTGATTTGTTCGTCGGCGGTGATGATACCGAAGTCGGTGTAAATGCGCGATGTGCCTTGGTGGTAGTTGCCGGTACCGAGGTGTGCATAACGCTTGAGCACGCCGTCTTCGCGGCGGATAACCAAAGCCATTTTGGCATGGACTTTGTAGCCGAATACGCCGTACACGACGTGCGCGCCCGCCTCTTCCAGCTGCTTCGCCCAGTTGACGTTATTGGCTTCGTCAAAACGCGCCATCAGTTCGACCACGACGGTAACCTGTTTGCCAGCCAGCGCGGCCTTCATCAATGCGCGCACAAGCTCGGAATTGCTGCCGGTACGGTAGATGGTCATTTTGACGGCCAACACATCCGGATCGGCAGCGGCTTCGCGTATCATTTGGACAACCGGATCGAAAGACTGATACGGGTGGTGCAGCAAGATCGGCGACTGTTTGACCAGTTTGAATACGGAGCCGTTTTTGCGTAAGGCTTTCAGACGGCCTGCGTTGCGCGGCGGAAACTTCAAATCCGGCCTGTCCACCAAATCCGGGACGGCATTGAGGCGCACCAAATTAACCGGACCTTTGACCTGATACAGCTCGGCAGAAGTCAGCTTGAACTGGGCAAGCAGGAAGTCGTGAATATGCGCCGGACAAGTGTCCGCCACTTCCAAGCGCACGCCATCGCCGTATTCGCGGTCGTGCAACTCGTTTTGAATCGCGGCACGCAGGTTTTTCAAATCTTCTTCATCAACCGTCAAATCGCTGTCGCGCGTAAGGCGGAACTGATGACAGTCTTTAACCTTCATGCCGGGAAAGAGTTTGCCGACATGGGCGTGCAAAATCGAAGACAAGAACACAAAACCTGCATCGCCGCCGCAAATTTCAGACGGCATGGGGACGACGCGCGGCAAAATGCGCGGAGCCTGCACAATCGCCATACCAGACGGCCGGCCGAACGCATCCGTGCCTTCGAGTTCGACGGCGAAATTAAGCGATTTATTTAACGGGCGAGGAAACGGGTGTGACGGATCGAGGCCGATGGGGGTGAGAATGGGCAAAAGCTCGTTGTCGAAATAGTTTTCAATCCATTTCTTTTGCGTGGCCGTCCAATTGCGGCGGCGGTAAAAATGGATGCCTGCACGGTCAAGTTCGGGCTGAAGCACATTATTAAACAAATCATATTGCTCGCGGATCAGCGCCTGCGCCTCTTTTGCCACCGCCTCAATGGTTTCGGCTGCGGTTTTGTCGTTGTCGAGCAGTTGATGCGGACGCAGTTTGTTTTCGCGTTTCAACCACGCCATGCGGACTTCAAAAAATTCGTCCAAATTGGAAGACACGATGCACAAAAAACGCAAACGCTCCAACAAAGGAACTTTCGTATCCTGCGCCTGAGCCAGTACACGGCGGTTAAACGCCAACAGGCTGAGTTCTCGGCAGAGAATGCGGTTTTGCTCGGGCATGGTTTACTCCTGAAACATCAGTCATTAACACCATCAAGTATAACGTTTTGCCGCCGTTCCGTCAGGTTTCAGACGGCCCCGGCAGACAACCTCATCCCTATTTGAGGCAAGACAAAGGGTTATCCGTTGTTTTCTATGCCGAAACAGCGGTTTTTGCTATAATGCGCAGTTTAATGCAACCGCAATACCACTGCTAAAGGATAAGAAAATGGGCTTTTTGCAAGGCAAAAAAATTCTGATTACCGGCATGATCTCCGAGCGTTCCATCGCTTACGGCATCGCCAAAGCCTGCCGCGAACAAGGCGCGGAATTGGCATTTACTTATGTTGTCGACAAACTGGAAGAGCGCGTCCGTAAAATGGCTGCCGAACTCGGCTCCGAACTCGTGTTCCGCTGCGACGTTGCCAGCGACGACGAAATCAACCAAGTTTTCGTTGACTTGGGCAAACACTGGGACGGCTTGGACGGCTTGGTTCACTCCATCGGCTTCGCCCCTAAAGAAGCTTTGAGCGGCGACTTCCTCGACAGCATCAGCCGCGAAGCGTTCAACACCGCTCACGAAATCTCCGCATACAGCCTGCCTGCACTGGCAAAAGCCGCCCGTCCGATGATGCAGGGCCGCAACGCCGCAATCGTTGCCCTGAGCTACTTGGGCGCCGTTCGTGCCATTCCTAACTACAACGTTATGGGCATGGCCAAAGCCAGCCTCGAAGCCGGCATCCGCTTCACTGCCGCTTGCCTGGGCAAAGAAGGCATCCGCTGCAACGGCATCTCCGCAGGCCCGATCAAAACCCTGGCTGCTTCCGGCATCGCCGATTTCAGCAAACTCTTGGGCCACGTCGCTTCCCACAACCCATTGGGCCGCAACGTTACCACTGAAGAAGTTGGCAACACAGCCGCCTTCCTCTTGTCCGACCTCGCTTCTGGCATCACCGGCGAGATTACCTACGTTGACGGCGGTTACAGCATCAACGCACTGAACGACGAAGAGAACTAAACAGTTTTCGCGCAAAACGCACTTTCATCATGAAAGTGCGTTTTTTATGGCCATTACATTATGGTTTGAATGACGGCATAACTAATAAGGCCGTCTGAAATTCAAATACAAGCTTGAAACATACTCTTAGTAGGACTTGACGTGCTATGCATATAACATTACAACGTTATCATTTCATCTCATTTAAAAGGCAAGATAGAGCATTGATTCTAAAGATAACATTCATGTTATCTGATACTTAGCCGCTGATAAAAAGTGGTGTAAAAAAGTAACAGAAAAATTTCAGACGGCCTGTTTTTCATACAGAAGGCATAGAAGCAGGACATTTTTGGCATAAAATACAAAATTTAACATTAATGAATTTTTCTTAACCGATAAAGCGTTAATATGCCTGCCGATTTATTGAATCACATCTGATTTTGACTCAAACACATACAGGAGATTAATTATGTCAATCGCTTCAGAATTTAAAGAATTTATTATGCGTGGCAACGTGATCGACCTCGCAGTCGGTATGGTTGTCGGTACAGCATTCAGCAGCATCGTCAAATCATTAGTTGACGATGTAATCATGCCTCCTATCGGTCTGTTGATCGGCGGCGTTGATTTCTCCAACCTGTTCATCACGCTGAAAGACGGCGCACAAGCCGCTCCTGAAGCTGGTTACGCCAACCTGGCGGCTGCTCAAGCAGCCGGTGCCGTTACCCTGAACATCGGTCTGTTCATCAACACTGTAATCAGCTTCCTGATCATCGCCGCTGCCATCTTCTGCGTGGTTAAAGCCATCAACTCTGTGAAAAAAGCCGAAGCTCCTGCTGAAGAAGCACCAGCAGAGCCTAGCGAAGAAGTTCTGTTGTTGCGCGAAATCCGTGACTCTCTGAACAAAAACTAATCACAATACCTAAACATACACACACAAACCAAGGCCGTCTGAAACCATTTCAGACGGCTTTTCTCATACCATTTTTCCTTAAGCCCTTCCTATTGAAAAAACCATGCCTTCCCTTTCTCAGCAATCTATCCTGCTTTTTCAACCATGAAGCAACGCTCATGGTAAACACAAAGAAAATAAGAGCAGCATAACTCCTTGCCAATAAAAAAGCCCGATGCGTTCAACATCGGGCTTTTAACTGGAAAACCAATCTTAATCTTTGCGTGTTTCCACCAAAATCATTTCGACTGCTACGTCTTCCACTTCTACTTTAGGCACATCCGAACGGCGTGTTTTAGCAACCGGTTCAGGTTGTGGCTGTGCGGCAAAAGCGGCAACGGCTTGCGGATCAGTTTCAACGAAGATCAAATCGCCCAAGCTCTCAGGCACAACGATTGCAACAGGCGCTGCTTCGGCTACGGTTTCAGTTTGTGTGGCAACAGTTTCGGCTGGTGCTTCAACCGGTGTAACAGTAGCCGTTGCATTCGGAGACAATACCGCAGAAATGGCTTCTTTGACGTTGCTGACCGCAGATGCAAGCAGGGCTTGTTCGGCATCAGCGCCTTCAGTTTGCGCTACGGCAGGCTCGTCTTCGCTTTCAATCGCAAATACGAATGGCTCTGCGCTGGTCACTTCAGGCTCGGATACTACAATCACCAGCGGCTCGGCTTGATCGCTTTCAGAAGACAATGTCGCATTTGCAGCTTCAACCGTTTCATTCAAACCCAAAACATGCGCTACGGCAAAGAGGACTTTGTCGGCGGTATCGGTAATGTTCAGGTATTGCTCGATTTTTGCTGAAGACGGGATATTGCGTTTTTTGCTGTTGGAACGGCGGTCGTTGCGATTGTTGCGCTGACGGTTGTTGCGTTCACGTCCTTGACGGCCGTTGTTTTTCACACCCTCTTCGCTGCGGGCATTGTCGTCCGTTTCAACTTGCGCCTGTTCGCCATCGGCTTGAACGTTCACGTCCTCAACACGGTTTTCCGCAGATTGATTACGGTTGCGCTCGTTGCGACTGTTGTTGCGGCGGCGTTTATTGCCGTTTTGTTCCGCTTGGTTTTCAGACGGCATCTCAGCCAGTGCAGCCACTTCTTGAACATTTACGTCTTCAACCACTTCCTCAACACGGTTGCGCTCGTTGTTGCGCTCGTTGTTGCGATCATCTCGGCGGTTGTTACGGTTGCGGTTGCGGCGGGTGTCTTTACGCTCGTCGTTGCGGCTTTCGTTTGATTTGTTTTCTTCAAACTTGCTGTCGACAGCTTCGGCATTCACTTCGCGCACTTCGACTTTGCTGCCGTCGTTTTTGTTGTTGCGGCGTGGATTTTGACGGCGGCTGTTTGAACGGCGGTTGCTGTTTTGGCTGCGGTTGGTTGTAGTGCGTTTTTCGGCAGGCTCTTGAGCAACTGCGGCAGGTGCAGGCTCACCGCCGAAAATGCGTTTCAACCAAGCTTTGAAGCTGTCCCACCAAGAGGCTTTTTTCTCAGGGGCAACAGTCGGTGCAGGCTGGGTATGGCGCACGCCTTTGACAGCTGGCTCAGGACGGGAAGCTTTGGCTTTTTCGCTGCCGAAAGGTTTGGCGGATTCGTCTTCTTCCGGCTCGGCGACGCGTTTGTAGCTCGGTTCGCCATCTTCTTCTACGTCATCAATGCGGATGCGGTTGATTTCGTAGTGCGGATTTTCCAAGTGGATATTTGGAATCAGGACGACGTTCACATCCAAACGCTCTTCCATCGCAAACAGCTCGGCGCGTTTTTCGTTCAACAGGAAGGTAGCAACATCGACAGGCACTTGTGCGTGTACTTCACCGGTGTTGTCTTTCATTGCTTCTTCTTGAATGATGCGCAAAACGTGCAGGGCGGTGGATTCGATGCCGCGGATGACGCCGGTACCGGCACAGCGCGGACACGCAACATGGCTGCTTTCGCCCAAAGCCGGTTTCAAACGTTGACGGCTCAATTCCAAAAGGCCGAAACGCGAAAGTTTGCCCATTTGCACGCGGGCGCGGTCTTTTTTGAGCGCGTCGCGCAGGACGTTTTCAACATCGCGCTGGTGCTTGGGGTTTTCCATGTCGATGAAATCGATGACGACCAAACCGCCCAAGTCGCGCAGGCGCATTTGGCGGGCAACCTCTTCGGCGGCTTCCATATTGGTTTTGAACGCGGTGTCTTCGATGTCCGAGCCGCGTGTGGCGCGCGCAGAGTTGACGTCGATGGAAACCAGGGCTTCGGTGTGATCGATCACAATCGCGCCACCGGAAGGCAGGCTGACGCTGCGTGAGAACGCGCTTTCGATTTGGTGTTCAATTTGGAAGCGGGAGAACAGCGGCGTGTGGTCTTGATAGAGTTTCAGACGGCCTACATTGCTCGGCATGACATAGCTCATGAACTCGGCAACTTGGTCGTAAACTTCTTGATTGTCCACCAGAATTTCGCCGATGTCGGGACGGAAATAGTCGCGAATCGCACGAATCAGCAGCGAGCTTTCCATAAAGAGCAGGTAAGGGTCATGATGCGCTTTGCCTGCTTCTTCAATGGCTTGCCAGAGTTGCTTGAGGTAGTTCAAATCCCATTCCAACTCTTCCGCGCTGCGGCCGATGCCGGCAGTACGGGCAATGATGCTCATGCCGTTTGGAATATCGAGTTCGGCCATGGCGGCTTTCAACTCTTGACGCTCTTCGCCTTCGATACGGCGGGATACGCCGCCGCCGCGCGGGTTGTTCGGCATCAATACCAAATAGCGGCCGGCCAGGCTGATGAAGGTGGTCAGCGCCGCGCCTTTGTTGCCGCGTTCGTCTTTTTCGACTTGGACGATAACTTCCATGCCTTCTTTGAGCACGTCCTGAATACGCGCCCTGCCGCCTTCGTAGTCGCGGAAATATGAACGCGATACTTCCTTAAACGGCAAAAAGCCGTGGCGGTCGGTTCCGTAATCGACGAAACACGCTTCCAGCGACGGCTCGATGCGGGTAATGATACCTTTGTAGATATTGCCTTTACGCTGTTCTTTACCCAGCGTTTCGATGTCCAAGTCCAAAAGGTTTTGGCCATCGACAATAGCAACGCGCAACTCTTCGGCCTGCGTTGCGTTGAATAACATTCTTTTCATAGTCACCTCGTGAACAGCGGCCGTTTGATTTGTGAATATCTTTTTCAGACGGCCTGTCTGTCCGGTTGGCACTCTTCAAAGGCGAGATGGGAAAATCCCCGTGTAACCAGTATTTGATTTGAAATCCGCAAGGTTGCATGCTTGAGCTCAAGCCATGTGCGGACGGATTCGGATAAAGAAGGAAATAAAGAACAATGCGGCGGAAAGGTTGATGGTTCCGCTGCCGTCCGAACGCTGATGCTTCGGACAAAATTAAGGCAGCCTACATCTTCTTATTATCGTAGCGCCGGTAATTTCGGACGGTGCTGCGCGGACTGCGTCTTACGCCCGGCCGGACGGCAGGTTCAATTCAAACTTAATTACGGGATTGCGTTTGCCGGCTTTGAACAAACACAAGGAAATGCTTTGCGGAGTGCGTTTTTAATATAAAATCTCGTTTTAACAATAAATCCGTTTCAGACGGCATGCGATGGCAGGTTCAAGTCCCGAAACGGACGTTTGGGATTATAGAGAAAATGCACGCAATACGCAAAGATTCAGTCAGCCTGATTGCCGTTGCCGAACACGAGGAAGGCCAACGCCTTGATAACTATCTGATAAAAATCCTCAAAGGCGTCCCGAAAAGCCATATCCACCGCATTATCCGCGCCGGCGAAGTGCGGCTGAACAAAAAACGCTGCAAACCCGACAACCGCATTCAGGCAGGCGATACCGTCCGCATTCCGCCGATACGCATCGCCGAAAAACAAAGGCCGTCTGAAAGCCAGGCCGCGCCTGCGCGCGAATTTGACATCGTTTATGAAGACGATGCGCTTTTGGTCATCAACAAACCGTCCGGCGTTGCCGTCCACGGCGGCAGCGGCGTGAGTTTCGGCGTCATCGAACAAATCCGCCGCGCCCGTCCCGAAGCGCGTTATCTCGAACTCGTCCACCGCCTCGACAAAGACACCAGCGGCCTTTTGATGATTGCCAAAAAACGCAGCGCCTTGGTGAAACTGCACGAAGCCATCCGCAACGACCATCCGAAAAAAATCTATCTCGCGCTGGGTGTCGGCAGGCTGCCGAACGACCGCGTCCACGTCAAGCTCCCCCTGTTCAAATACACCGGCGCACAAGGCGAAAAAATGGTGCGCGTCAGCGAAGACGGCCAATCCGCCCACACCATCTTCCGCGTGTTAAACCGTTTTTCAGACGGCCTTTTGCACCAAGTCGGCCTATCCGACCTGACCTTTGTCGAAGCCACACTGAAAACCGGCCGTACCCACCAAATCCGCGTCCACCTGCAATCTCAAGACTGCCCCATTGCCGGCGACGAACGCTACGGCGACTATCAAGCCAACAAACGCCTGCAGAAACTCGGTTTGAAAAGAATGTTCCTGCACGCCTCCGAGCTGCACCTTGCCCATCCGCTGACCGGCGAAAAACTGATCCTGAAAGCCCCCCTGCCGCAAGAATTGGCGCAATTTGTTTTAATGTTGGAAAATCAGGAAAAGGCCGTCTGAAAGGAAACCCATGAAACCCAAACTCATTATTTTCGACTGGGACGGCACACTTGCCGACACCACCAACCCCATCATCCACACCTTTCAGCAAAGCTTTGCCGATTGCGGCCTACCCGTTCCCGAAGTCGACCAAATCCGTCCGCTCATCGGATACAGCCTGTCCGGCATCATTCGCCGCCTTGCCCACAACGTCAGCGAACACGTTCAGGAGACCCTGATTGAGACCTATGCCGCGCACTACCTCAATCCCAACAACCGCAACATGACCCTGTTCCCCGAAGCCCTGCCCTGCCTGCAACGCCTGAAGCAACAAGGATATTGGCTTGCCGTCGCCACCGGCAAAGGCCGAAGCGGCTTAGACAAAGCCATCGCACAAACCGACACCCAAGCCTTTTGGCTGGAAACCGCCTGCACCAGCGAATATCCGTCCAAACCTGCGCCCGATATGGTACTCGCCCTCTGCGACCGACTGGGTGTTGAACCGGAAGAGGCCGTCGTCGTCGGCGACACCACCCACGACCTAGAAATGGCCGCCAACGCCAAAATCCGCGCCATCGCCGTCACCACCGGCGCACACACTGCCAAACAGCTTTCCTCCATGCCCCATGTTGCCATGCTCAACAGCTTGGCCGAATTGCCTGATGTATTGGAAACCTTATAAGCATAAAAGGTTATGCAACATCTATATTAAAGGCCGTCTGAAACCTACTTTCAGACGGCCTTTAATTTGTTTTATCGATCTGAGCGCACCCTGACAAATGTTGCAAATTTCGGCGTTCCCTTTTGCGTAAAACCACGATAACGGTAAGTAATCAGCGCACCGATTTTCGGCGGATGGTCGCGGTCTTTATCCTTAAAACCGCTGCCGATACGAAACTCGCCATATTGGTTTTTGCATCCTACCGCACCCAAACGCCCGACATTGCGCCCTTTGCCCTCATAATGACGCGTTACCGTACATTCATCATCATATTCACTTTTCAGCTTCAACAGCTGCCCATTTCTACCGCTTGCATAACGGGCTTCAGGTTGACGCAGCATCACCCCTTCCCCACCCAGCGCTTCAACTTGTTTCAAAAAATCCAAAGCATGCTGTTTGTCGCGCACCTTGACTTGCGGAATAACCGTAAACCGTGCCGACGGGTGTGATTTCAGCCATTTCGAAGCCGTTTCCAGACGCTGATACAGATTACCCTGCGCCTGTGGCACATCAAAAACATGCAAGCGGATGCCGTCCCAAGTTCCCGAGGCAGAACGCACCGTCGCGGAAATTTGCTCAAACCGCCCTCGTCCGCTGTACAACTCACCATCCATCGGAAACGGCGGAAAACCTGCTGTAAAACCTTTGGGCGGTGTAAACGCATAACCCTGACGACTGACCAGCTGCCTGCCGTCCCAATACGCGCGTACGCCATCCAACTTTTCACTCATGGCCCAACCGGCAATATCTTGATTTTTATATTCCTGCGCCAACAACAAATCTGCACCAAACGCCGCAGAGATGAAAGAAGCCGCAAAAATCGGTATCATGGTTCGCATTACATTATTCATAAGACACTTTTCCAGACTTGCTTTTTATTATATGTGCATAATAACAAAAGACCGTCTGAAACGTAAACAACATTAAATAAGCCTTTCCCAGGAACACCCATGGCACTCCAATTTGAAATCAACGCCGTTACCCCTTTCCGTCAAAACTGCACGCTGATTTGGGATGACGAAACCAAAGAAGCCGTTTTGACCGATGTCGGCGGCGACGTACCCTATTTATTGCAACAAGTCCAAAACAAAGGCCTCAAGCTGACCGCCATTTGGCTGACCCACGGCCATCTTGACCACGCAGGCGGCGTGGTTGAGCTTTTGAAAACCTGCGACGTACCCGTTCTCGGCCCGCACAAAGACGACGAATTCCTGCTCCAAGCCCTTCCGCAAACGACGGCGCAATACGGCTTCCCTGTTTCTCCGTCATTCACGCCGACATGCTGGCTGGAAGAAGGGGAAACGCTCAAGGTCGGCAATCACAGCTTCCAAGTCCTCCACATTCCCGGCCACACTCCCGGCCAAGTCGTTTTTTACAACGCCGAAAATGAACTTTTAGTCGCAGGCGATGTTTTATTTTATGAGACTGTCGGTCGCACAGATTTTCCACGCGGCAATCATGATGATCTCATAAACAATATCTGCGCTAAACTATTAACCCTGCCCGAAACCACGCAAGTTATAGCCGGACACGGCCGTATGACCAGTATCGGGCATGAGAAAAGGTACAATCCGTTTCTGGTTCGCTAATATGAATTTTGTATAAAGCCAACATTTTGGCATACTCAGATTATGCGTATAAAAGAAAACTGGCATACAATTTGCAGGGATAACACCCGAAAGATTAAGTACCTAATCTCCGGCAAATGCCAAAAAGAACTAAAGCACAAAGATAACAAGGTATTACGCAATACAACCTGATTTATCGAAAACCGGACATCTCTAAACCCCAAGCCTTACTCGAAGTGAAATTGTTACAAAGTGACAATAAATGTCAGTCAGGCCGTCTGAACGGCTCTGCCGATTCAGGCGAATACAACGGAGATGAGGCGCAATGCCCTGCCGGAATGTGCCGATGTTCTGTTTGTCAAACCGTCGGGTACATCTTTAAGAAGCACAACATTATTTGGGTAAACCGGCAAACTCGCTGCCGGCACTAACAGGCCGTCTGAAAAGTTCGGCCGGTAAAATCAATAAAAGGATTATCAAATGAAAAAAATCGCAAAAGTAGGTTTCGTCCTGCTGGCTACCGGCCTGCTGGCCGCCTGTGCTACTAAGAGCAAAATCACTCCTGAAGGCACTACAGACGAGCCACGCTTCCCTAAACCTTACTCCCTGACCTTCAACAAAGACCGCGGTACATTCCCGACTTTTGACGAGCTGGATCAAATGCGTCCTGGTCTAACCAAAGACGACATCTACAAAATCCTCGGCCGTCCTCACTACGACGAAGGCATGGTTGGCGTGCGTGAATGGGACTACCTGTTCCACTTCTACACCCCAGGCGTAGGCGTTGACCCTGAAAACACTTCTGGCGTTGAAGGCATCACTACTTGCCAATACAAAGTGATCTACGACAAAGACAAATTTGCACGCAGCTTCTTCTGGAATCCAGTATTCCCTAAAGATGCCGTATGTCCTCCTCCAGCACCTACACCTAAACAAGAGCCTCAAGTGATCATCCGCGAGATCATTAAAGAAGCTCCTAACCGCATCCGTCAATAAGGACAAATTTGAAACGGATCCTATTGGGTATAGCCTTGGCAGCAGGTCTGAATTCTTTGGCCGCTGCCGATGCTGTCAGCGACTATATCCAGCGTAAAAAAGTTGTGGTCAATACAGCTAAGGCGGAGCTTTGCTTTGCCGACGACGGTCAGTGCCATCCGGTACTGATTGGCAAGACCACGCCGAAAGGCAAATTCAATATGACGCCGATGATGACCAGCAAACCGGGTTACGGTGGCGAGGTTATCGGCTTCAAAGAAGAAAATGACTTTCTGTTTGCGTTACACAGGGTATGGACGCTCAAGCCACAGGAAAGACGCATGGAACGCATCGTCTCCCCTCATGTGGCCGACCGCATCATAACCAATGGTTGTATCAACGTACAGAATAATGTGTACGAAAAACTGCGTCAGTATTTCATTTTAGAAGTCATCTGATGTAGGCTTTAGTTTGAATAAAGGCCGTCTGAAAATTTTTCAGACGGCCTTTTCTTTTTATTCGTAAAACCTTTATGACTGGCTATACTGATACAGTCTTGATGGCACGGCAACTTCGTTGAGGCTGCTGATTCAGAAAAAGAAAACTCTATCAACCTAACGCGTAAATCTAAAAGAAAGTCCGCCTAAAAGTTCAGGCAGCCTTTATTGTTTACAAACAAAGAATATGTTAACCTCTTGTTATCGAATAGACTTAATCATTCGTAATATTATTTAACAACACAAAAAGGACTCTATCTTATGAACCGTCGTCAATTTATCGGCAGCGCCGCTGCTGTCTCTCTCACCGCCGCCGCTTCTTTTGCCCGTGCTCACGACCATGCAGGTCATGCACACCACGCCGGTCATGCTGGTCACGCGCATTCTGCACCGCGCGCCTACGAAGCTGCGCGCAAAGCGGCCGCACATTGCGTTGAAGCCGGTCAAATCTGCCTGACTCACTGCATCACTCTGTTGAGCTCCGGTGATACTTCCATGAAAGACTGCGCAACCGGCGTTAACCAAATGTTGGCACTGTGCGGCACCTTGCAAAACCTCGCTGCCCAAAATTCACGCCTGACCCCATCTTTGGCAAAAGTGTGCATCGAAGCCTGCAAACAATGTGCTGCCGCCTGCAAAGAACACGCCGGCCACCACGCTGAATGCAAAGCCTGCTACGAATCTTGCTTGGCTTGCATTAAAGAATGCGAAAAAATTGCCGCTTAAGCACTATTGAAAAAAGGCCGTCTGAAATTCAGACGGCCTTTTATTTTGCTATTTTGTTTACGCTATTCGGCTGCAAGCTCTTGCTCATCCAGCAGTTTTTTCCGAACAATCGCAGGGTTGCCCGCAGCCACGCAATAAGGCGGCACATCTTTGGTAACCACCGAACCTGCACCAATTACCGCGCCTTTACCGATGGTAACGCCGCCCATGATAATCGCACGCCGGCCAATCCAAACATCATCTTCAATCACAATCGGGCTGATATCTGTATAACCTTCGAAGCGGCGGGTTTCAGGGTTGAATTTGTGGTTGGTCGAATAAAACAGGCATTCCGGCCCCATCATCACGTTCTTGCCGAGGGTCAAACCGCGGCAGATTTCGCAATTTACGCCGATACCCGAATTGTCGCCGACTACCGTATCCGGAAAGACGTATCCGCCTTTTTCAATATTGACGTTTTTACCGATGTTTGGAGAAATACACGCAGCCAAAGCAACACGGAATTTTTGCGCAATTCTGCCGAATGGTTTGCAATAAGACGGGGGCAACACTCCTCCCAAAACACGCAAAATGCACGTCAATATCTTTTTCCACATTGATTCCGTCTCCTGTTCGTACAAGCGTAAATATTATTCAGACTATTATTCTTCTTAAAGTTTCACATCTAGAGGAGGTTTTACATCCTCTTTTCAGTTAGATTACAATCTGATCGCATAATATTTGGTTCGATATTCTATTCTAAACTGTTCTCTTCTGTTGCGAAACTACCCTGCATACAAAATATCCTCTTGACGAAACAGCCAAAAATAGCGAAAATTCCACGCTTAACTGAAGTACAGGCAAAACCCCTGTGCCCGCTTAATCGAAAGGAAATCAAATGAAACAAGGTATTCACCCGAACTACCACGAAATCAACGTTACCTGCTCTTGCGGCAACAAATTCGTGACCAAATCTGCAATGGAAAAAGACAGCTTCAACGTTGAGGTTTGCTCTCTGTGCCACCCTTTCTACACCGGTACTCAAAAAATCGTCGACACTACCGGTCGTGTGGACAAATTCAACAACAAATTCGGCAACCTGTTCAAACGCTAATTGCCGCTTTGTCAAAAAGACTGCTTCGTGCAGTCTTTTTTGCATTCAGGCCGTCTGAAATATTTCTGTCAGACGGCCTGAGCTTTTTGTCGTCAACCGAATACCATATCATTCCAAACACCCGATAAAAACGAGCCGTAAGCATTGTTTTACAAAGCCCTCCAGTCCGGCATATCGCGCAAACCCGTCAAACCCTGTACCATTGCTATTCAAATCAACCGTTTTTTGACCTTCCATGCTGACTTACACACCGCCCGATCCGCGCCGCCCCCAAAAAACCCATGAAAAACCATGGCTTCTGCTGCTGATGGCCTTTGCCTGGCTGTGGCCGGGCGTGTTCTCGCATGACTTGTGGAACCCTGCCGAACCCTCCCTCTTTACCGCCTCCGAATCCATGAAAAACGGCGGCAGCCTGTTAATTGCACAAATCTTCGGCCAACCCGATTTCACCATCTCCCCTGCTTTTTTATGGGCGGCAACCGCATTCCAAACCCTGTTTTCACCTTGGGCAGCCGATGCCTATGATGCCGCGCGTTTTGCCGGCGTGGTATTCACCGCCATCGGACTGACCGCCTGCGGTTTTGCCGGTTTCAACTTTCTCGGCAGACACCATGGCCGCAGTGTTGTCTTAATCCTTATCGGCAGCATCGGTTTACTGCCCATCGCCCACTTCCTCAATCCCATGTCGGCCGTCTTTGCTGCATTTGGATTGATTCTGTGCGGCTTCTCACTGGCACGCCGCCGCGTCATTATTGCCATTTTGCTGTTGTGCGGCGGCTGGGTTTTACTCTCCCTCTCCTCAGGCTATCTGCTGACCGCAGCCATGATTTTTTTGGCACTTGCCCTGTCGTTCCATTCCACTTGGCAAAGCAAACGCTATCTGCTGACTCTGATTGGCACCATCGTCGTTTCCCTGCCCCTGCTGATTCTGTATCCGCTGGTTTTATCCAGAACCCATCCCGAATGGTTTGATATTTGGTTCAACCATTATTCCTTAGGCGTATTCGGCGGTTTCCATCAGATTCAGACGGCCTTCAACCTGCCCTATTATCTGAAAAACCTGCTGTGGTTTGCCCTGCCTGCTTGGCCGCTGGCGGCATGGACGCTCAGCCGCACGCGTATCCACGATAAAAACTGGGGCATTCTGAGCCTGTCGTGGCTGATTATCATGACAGCCCTACTCGCCATCAATCCGCAACGCCTGCAAGACAACCTCGTTTGGCTGTTGCCGCCACTCGCCCTACTCGGCGCGGCACAACTGGACGGCCTGCGTCGCGGTGCAGTGGCATTTATCAACTGGTTCGGCATCATGGCATTCGGTTTCATTGCCGTCTTCCTGTGGCTGGGCTTCTTCGCCATGAACTACGGCTGGCCCGCCAAACTAGCCGAACGCGCCGCCTATTTTAGCCCGTATTACATCCCCGACATCGACCCGATTCCGATGGCCGTCGCCCTGCTGTTTACCCCGTTATGGCTTTGGGCGATTACGCGTAAAAACATCCGTGGCCGCCAAGCCGTAACCAACTGGGCAGCCGGCGTTACCTTGGCCTGGGCTTTGCTGATGACCCTGTTTTTACCGTGGCTCAACGCCGCCAAAAGCCATGCGCCGGTCGTACACCAAATGGAAGCCGCGCTTTCTTCCGAATTGAAACAGAAACTTTCAGACGGCCTCGAATGTATCAACATCGACAGCCAAGACCAGCGCACACGCATCGCGTGGACACAATACAGCCATATTAAAACCACGACCGACGACCCGTCCTGCCGCTACCGCCTCATCCGCCAAGCCGCCAACATCGGCGCACCTTCGGGTTGGCAAACCTTGTGGCAAGGCGCAAGACCGCGTAACAAAGCCGAGACTTTCCTATTACTGGAAAAAACTGCGGCACAATAA
The DNA here is from genome assembly GCF_001837635.1 of Neisseria sp. HMSC070H10. Taxonomy (NCBI): domain Bacteria; kingdom Pseudomonadati; phylum Pseudomonadota; class Betaproteobacteria; order Neisseriales; family Neisseriaceae; genus Neisseria; species Neisseria sp. HMSC070H10. The sequence continues at coordinate 13,202 of NZ_KV833364.1, read as the reverse complement.
ATCCGTGACACTAGCCATAAAGCTGAATATTCCTGCTACATTCAAATAAAAGGCCGTCTGAAAGAACTTTTATCCTTTCAGACGGCCTTTGACTTACTTTAACGCCGCTTCCCGTACAATGGCCCTTTTCCCTTATCTGCCTAAAAACATGAAACCCAACCGCCTTTTGCCCCTCGTCCTCTTATTAACCGCCCTCTCCGCCCATGCCAAAGATTTCATTATCTACGACCGCATGGACTATGTCGGCAAACCCGACCTTACTGCCGACAAACTCTCCAAAGTGTTCTTGGTTTACGAAAGCGAGCTGGTCAAACCCGATCCGACGGGCAAACGCAAACACGGCGTACTCAACGAAGCGCGTATCCGTGAATTGGCCAAACAATCGCGCCGCGAAGGCTACCGCACCATTTCCACCGACATCGAAAGCTGGTTTGCCGAAAAAGACGGCCAACTGCTGACCCCCGACGAATTAAGAACCGACTTTGCGCGGATGTACCAAATCTTCAGAGAAGAAAACCCGCGCGCCTTCATCAGCAACTACGGCATGCCTTCCGAACACCTGCACGGCATCCGCCACTACCGCCCCAACGTTGACAACGAAGCCATCTTGGCCAAATGGCGGCAAGTCAGCAAACGCCGCGTGCCCACCGCCGCCATCAGCGACTATGCCAATCCTGTGTTCTACATCACTTCCCCCGATTTGGTGCAATGGGAAAAAGACGTGAAAACCGCCGTTGACGACATTCATCAACGCTTTCCCAACAAAAAAATCATCGGCTACATCTGGCCGCAATATTATTCGGCCACCAACAGCCCTTATTTCAAGCAGTTCATCGACCCCGTCCGCTGGCGCAAAATGCTCGAAATCAGCAAAAAATACACCGACGGCGTGATTATCTGGTCGGACAAGCGCGATGAAAACAACCAAATCGTGCGCTGGAACGATCCGCGTATTCAAGCCACGATGAAAGCGACTCAAGCCTTCATCCATGCCAATGCCAAAGAAATCAAGGTAGAAGGTTTGCAGAAATATTAAAAACAAGGCGGGCATATTTGCCCGCCTCTTTATAATATGCAGTTAATTCCTAATAGTATTCATAAAGCTGTTAGGCATACTGGTCAAAAATCGTTAAAGAAAGGTCAGTAAAAATGAGAAAACTATCAATATTATCAGATGAGGGATTGGTTCCAATAAGAACAATTCAACAATTTGCTGAAGATATAGGGGTCGTTTTTCCTGTTTCATATGTATCACTTCTTAGTAAACATGACTATTTATACCCTAAAGAAAATATTTTCAATTTTGTCAATCAATACGGTGAAAATGATGAAAGGGACATTTCATTTTTAGGGTATAAGCAAAATTTAGGCTATGAAGATATTTATAGCTATTCATGTATTGATAATGAATATGGGTATGCAAAAAAAGTGATTGCTTTTGGGATTTCAGCTAATGGCGATTATATCTGTTTTGATTATAGAAAATGCAATGAAAATCCATGTATCATTCTGATGTATCATGATGATTTTTATGAAGATGAGAATGGAGATACAAAAATGGTAACTAGCCATATTGCAGATAGTTTTGATGCCTTTTTGGATATGCTATATGAACTTTCAGATTAAGTGTGTAGGTTGAGTTGAAAACCCAACTAAATTAAAAAGATCGTCTGAAATCAGCGGCCTTAAAGAAGGACGAACAGACAGCTCTTAAAATTTATTCCGTCATAAAAGAGCAAGTCAAGCATGAATGTAGTTCCAAAGGAAGAATTACCGAATGTCATCAAAATGTAGGACGCATCACCGAATTTATCCAAGATAAACACTTTGACAGTCGGTTTAAGGACTTGAAAAACGAATCCATAGGCTATCTAAACCGACATCCCGATTGGGTGCCCGACTACCTAAAGGCCGAATATGAAAAGCTGGATGCGGAAGACAAAAGCATCCTACATCGCTACGTCAAACCCGGAGCTGAAATCGTTTCGGGCAGTTTGGGGGTTGTGCTTTCCAGTGTAACTGGAGGCGGATCTTGTGCCGAGACTTTCGGCTTAGGCTGTGCCGCCGCTTTGGTTGGTGTAACGTCTTCCTACGATCATGTCATTACTGGGACGAAAAACTTCGGAAAAAAAGCCAGCGAGCAACGACCGACGATTACAGTCCAGACCTTGAAGCAGTTGGGGTTGTCGGAGCAAGCTGCGGAATATGTTCAGTTTTCTATAGATTTGTTCAGTGTGGGTAAATCAGGAGCCGGTATGCCTAAGGCTAAGCCTGTGTCTGATGCAAAACCGAGATGGGAGGTTGATAGGAAGCTTAATAAATTGACAACTCGTGAGCAGGTGGAGAAAAATGTTCAGGAAATAAGAAACGGAAATAAAAACAGCAACTTTAACCAACATGCTCAAATAAAAAAAGAAATTAAGAAATTAAGCAGAGGTCCATCTGGGCTAATCGGAAAAGAATTTGAAGATTGGTTAGTTAAATTTCATGGAGGAAATGGAAGCTTTAAAATGGGAGTGAGAGAGTTTGACGGTGCTATTACAATCAATCGTTGGTATGAAGCCAAATCTGGTAATTTCTGGAGAGATCACACTTCTACACCTCAAAAATTCGAAAGATTTAAATCAGATATGGGTGATAGACTGAAAATTGCAACAAAAAATGGAGCAACATATGAATTACATTCAAATACACCAATCCCCAAACATGTTAAAGAATTTTTGAACAAAAAAGGTATTAAATATTTTGAATATTAAAAGTTATAGGAGATTTAAAAATGTCAAGAAGTGTAAATTTAGATATTGATTTATCCATGAATAATAAAAAATTTTCTCGTTATGAAATACTAGAATGCTTATTGTATGGAGGTTGGAGTTTTCTAGATGATGGAAATTTTGTTTACTTACCACTTGGCGATAAAGACTATGATTGGAATTCAGCTTCTATGTCAGAAAAAGAAATTTTAAATTTTTTAAGAATAAAAAGCAATTTAGATGAAGTAATCGGATTTTCAATAACATGGGCTGACACCAATATTGGTGGACAAGTTTTATTTTTCCCTAATTTTGAATTCTCATTTAGCATCACCATTAATATTAAAAATTTTGGTAAAGACATAGTTGATGTTAACTGGTATTTGATTAAATTATTACCTATTTTTGATAAGAATGGTATTTTATATAATTCTATTAGATATCAGGAATATAGATAAATCATAAATTAGTAAGCCGTAGCCCATATGAAATCTAAACTCAACAAGTAGGATGTGCATGGAACGCACGCATACGGTTCTCAAGGTTTGAGCTAAGAGGCCGTCTGA